>JAMWDC010000152.1 GCA_023819025.1 Candidatus Omnitrophota bacterium
TGACGTCAAGTGGATGCGCAAAGACTTGCTCGGACTCCAGGATTTAAGTCGTGACGAGATCGACCTGATCCTTAGGACGGCCAAGGCTTTTCAGGAAATCTCTCTTCGGCCTGTGAAAAAGGTTCCTGCGCTTCGGGGCAAAACCGTAGCGAATTTATTCTTTGAACCGAGTACCCGGACCCGGATTTCTTTTGAGCTTGCGGAAAAGAGGTTGAGTGCAGATACCATTCAAGTCGCTGCCTCCACCTCCAGTATTGTTAAAGGGGAAAGTCTTAAAGATACCGTCCGTAATATCGAGGCCCTTAAAGTAGATATTGTTGTGATGCGCCACGGGTCCTCGGGCACGCCCTATCGGTTGGCGCCCTATTTGAGGGCTAGCGTTATCAATGCCGGTGATGGGATTAATGAACATCCAACCCAAGCGCTTTTGGATATGTTTACAGTTCTCGAAAAGAAGGGGAAACTAGAGGGGATCAAGATAAGTTTTGTAGGCGATATTTTGCATAGCCGTGTTGCACGTTCCAATATGTGGGGGTTGACCAAGTTGGGGGCTAAGGTCACTCTTTGCGGTCCCAAAACGCTTCTCCCACCGTATGTCGAAAAATTTGGCGTGCGGGTGACTACCAGCTTAAAAGAGGCAGTCAGGGATGCTGACGTCATCAACCTTTTAAGGATTCAAATCGAGCGGCAAAATGAAGCCTTTTTCCCAAGTATCCGTGAGTATGCGACTGCCTATCAGATCAACCGAGACATTTTGCAGACGGCCAAACCGGATGTTTTGGTGATGCATCCGGGACCTGTGAAGCGCGGCGTTGAAATCACCAGTGACGTAGTGGACGGTCCCTATTCAGTGATTCTGGATCAGGTCACAAACGGTCTAGCGGTTCGTATGGCGGTTTTGTATCTTCTCTCTGGGGCCACGCTTCGGAAGAAAGGCCAGGAATTAACCTCGGGGACAATCGTATGAATCTTTTTATCCGCCATGCTTATGTTGTGGATCCGGCGAATCAATTAGAAGGCGTGATGGATTTATCCATTCATAACGGTAAAATTGCGGAGATAGGTTCTTTGCTGCCCGGACCTGAATCTGAAGTGTTCGAAGCCAAAGGTCTTTATCTTTTCCCGGGCCTGATTGATTTGCATACGCATCTGCGCGAGCCTGGATTTGAAGCCAAAGAGACCATTGTGACGGGTTCTCATGCAGCCTTGAGGGGGGGATTCGTTGCCTCTGTGACAATGCCGAATACGAATCCTCCCTGCGACCATCAAAGTGTCATCGATAACATCGTCCGGAAGGCCAAGGAAGTTCCTTATCATATTTTCCCGGCCGGCGCCATTACCAAAGGGCGGGAAGGAAAAGAACTTTCCGAAATGGCGGATCTCCAGCATGCCGGGATTGTGGCTGTCTCGGACGACGGCGATTGGGTTAACGATTCTTTGCTGATGCGCCGGGCCATGGACTATGCTGCTATGCTGGGTTTGATCGTGATGAGTCACTGCGAAGACCGCAGGCTTAGCGGGGGAGGTGTCATGAATGAAGGTATCAATTCGACGAAATTCGGATTACGGGGGATCCCTGCTGCCAGCGAGAATGTAGCTGTTTTAAGGGATGTTGAACTCGCCCGTTTGACCGGTGCACGGCTTCATATTTGTCATGTGTCGACCGCACGTTCGGTCGAGTTGATCCGCCGAGCAAAATCCGAAGGTATTCCGATCACTTGCGAAGTAACACCCCATCACTTGATGCTTACAGACGATAACTTGAAAAATTATAATACGAATTTCAAAGTCAATCCTCCCCTTCGCACGTACGAGGATATGATCGCACTCCGTAAAGGCTTAAAGGATGGAGTCATTGACTGTGTGGCCACGGATCATGCCCCCCATACGGATGAGGAAAAGATGCTCGAGTTCGATTATGCGCCGTTTGGGGTGATCGGCCTTGAAACGGCACTTTCGGTCGTACTGACGGAACTTTATCACCAGGAGCACTGGTCTTTGTCCGAGATTGTTCGTGCCATGGCGGTCCGGCCAGCCGATATTTTGAAACTGAATCCTTCTTTTGGCCGTCTCGAAAAGGGGTGGGAGGCCAATCTGATCTTGGTGGATCTGAACAAAGAATGGACGGTGACGCGGGAAAATCTGGTATCCAAATCTAAGAACTCATGTTTTATGAAACGATCACTCAAAGGGAAAGTTGTCTTAACCGTCTGCGCCGGAAAGGTGTGGAGATTCTAGGAACGATCATCCAGGCTCTCAGAGCCCTCACGATCGGTTGGACCCACGAGGGCGAGGCCTTGGAGAACGCAGGAAGTGCTTACGTCAAAGGCAATCACAGTGTTCCTCATCAGAATACCAGAAAGGTCTTAAAGACCGGTTTCGGCTGTATTTCGGAAACAATTCAGAGCGAATTTCACGTCGTTGGTTTTAGAACGTATCTCGGAGACAGGGTCTATTGGTATGTGCGGAAGTCTGTAGAACCGTGGTATGTGAGTGTACATTGAAAATGAATTGTTCCAGTTCCTTCCCCTATTTTCTGAAGGGGGCGGACAGGTGGGGTGTCAAAAACCCCACCTTCTCCCTCCTCTTTCATTAAATCAAGGGGAGGGTAACCGGAGCAACGCATTGAAAGTTTAATCGTTGAAAGTCGGAACCTCTATGGTTAACCAATTCGTCACGGTCTTAGAAAATCGAAAAGTGAACGGTCAATTTTATAAATTAATTTTCCGTTGCCGAGCTTTAGCGAAACACGCGAAACCAGGACAATTTGTAAATCTTCTCGTCAACGTCTCCTACGATCCTTTCTTGAGACGGCCTTTTAGTTTTTACCGGACCATCGGTGACCGGATTGAAATCCTTTATGAAGTGCTAGGCCGGGGGACAGCTCTGTTGGCAAACAAAAAAAAGGGGGAAGCTTTAAAGGTTATGGGTCCCTTGGGCCGCGGCTTCAAACGTATCGTCAAAAACAAAAAAAGAATCCTCGTTGGAGGAGGTATTGGCGTACCGCCGCTTGTCTTTTTGGGAGAGCGGACCGTTGTCGACTACTTTCTCATTGGGGCAAAATCTTACAAAGAGGTGTTGCCTGCCAAGGAATTATCTCGGGTTCACGGAAAAATTTTGTATTCGACGAATGATGGAAGTTATGGGGCTAAAGGGTACGTAACGGGATTATTGGAACAGTTGCTCCGAAAGGAGTCTCCCCAAAGTCTTTTTATTCAAACCTGCGGGCCGCGTCCTATGGTCCAGGCCGTTATGGAGATCGCTCGACAAAGGGGTATTGAAGGGGAAGTGTCTTTAGATGAGACTATGGCTTGTGGCGTAGGGGCATGTCTCGGTTGTGTGGTCGAGACCCGGGAAGGATGGGTGCCATCCTGCACTCACGGGCCTGTATTCGCATTTAAGGAACTGAGGTGATCGTGTGACGCCCGATCTGACGACGAAGATCAAGCATCTTGAATTTCGCAATCCTGTGGCTGTGGCATCGGGTACGTTCGGTACCAAGGATGAATATGCATCCTATATGGATTACGAACAATTGGGCGCAATTATTACAAAAACGATTACGGTCCAACCGCGCCAAGGAAATCCGATGCCGCGTGTGTGCGAGACCGTTGGCGGAATGCTGAATGCCATTGGTTTGCAGAATAAGGGTCTTGAGGATTTTCTGGAAGATAAAATTCCTTATTTTGAAAAAATCCGGACGCCTCTGATCGTTAATATTGCGGGTGAATCTTTGGATGATTTCCGAATCTTGGCGGAAACCCTTGACGGTTATAAAAATGTGGTGAAGGCGATCGAAATCAATCTTTCCTGCCCGAATGTCGAAGTGGGCGGTGCCACGTTTATGCGCAAGAAAGAGCGTATCCTGAGTGTTGTCAAAACCGTACGCCAGGAAACGGATCTGATAACTTTCGCAAAACTTTCCCCGGAGTTGGGGGATCTGAACGAGATCGCGGGGCTGTTGATTCGTGAAGGTGTCGACGGTTTAAGTTTGATCAACACCCTCAAAGGGATGGCAGTGGATATTGAGAAACGTTGTTTTCGGCTTGCGAATAAAACGGGCGGATTAAGCGGCCCTGCTATCCGACCCGTCGCACTGAGGTATGTTTACGAGATTAAGAAGGCTTACAAAATCCCCGTGATCGCTTCGGGTGGGATCATGACTGCCAGTGATGCCTTGGAGTATCTCCTCGTTGGGGCGGACCTGGTGGCAGTCGGGACTGCCAATTTTATCGATCCTCATGCTACCGGAAATATTCTCTGTGGGATCCTAGATTATTGTCGTCGATACAGGATCGCTCGGCTTGATGATTTGCGTGGAACATTAATAGACATCGATCAATAATCGGAGATGGGAGAAAGAAATCCTTGATGGGTGAGATGCACGGATCAAAAAAAACGGAATTGAAACAATCAAGCATGCAGGAACGACTGATCGTGGCTTTGGATGTTTCGACGCTGGTTGACGGACGAAGGATTTTAAAAGCATTGGAGGGGGTTGTCTCCTTTTATAAAATCGGATTCGAGTTCTTTGTGGCTCAGGGTTGGAAGGCGGTCGAGATGGTTCGAGGTTTTGGCGGTCGGGTTTTTCTTGACCTGAAACTTCATGATATTCCGACAACGGTTGAGAAAACCGTATCCGTGATTTGCGATCATGAAGTCGATATGTTTAACGTCCATGGATTAGGTGGCTTGGATATGATGAAAAGAGTACGCCAAGCCATCGATGCCTCGGCCAGGAAGAGACAACGAAGTCCTATCGCGTGAGCAGTGACAGTTCTAACCAGTCACTCGGAACAGGCGTTGTCAACGGAGCTCGGGATTACGAAAAAGTTAAGGGACGAAGTCTTGATGTTGGCACAGCTTGCGAAACAGGCAGGCCTCGATGGCGTTGTCAGTTCTCCTGAGGAGTTGGTACACCTTCGACGTATCCTTCCATCGGATTCTATCATTGTCACACCTGGTGTGCGTCCTTCGGATAGCAATAGAGACGATCAGAAAAGGACAATGACGCCTCGCGAAGCGATTTCGTCTGGAGCGGATTACCTCGTTATCGGCCGTCCGATTGTTGCAAACCCCGATCCCCGGGCCGCTGCGCTATCTATTATAAGTCAAATGGGTTAAGTTAATCCTTTCTTTTAAAGTTTGCATCCTTCCTAGCAGCCTAAACCTGAGTCATAAAACCGCCGACTTAATATCGTCTATCAAAACCCTATAACTTATAGATCGATTAAGCGGTTACACACTTCTCCAATCTTTTTATAATGAACCAATTGAAACTTTAATAGGGCTATGCTAATCTTGACTAAAGATTATCATTTGTAAGATTTAGCTTTCAGCGAATGGAAAATCCGGATTTGAGAGATGCTCGTGGATAACGTCAGTCGAAATTTAAAGATTGCCTAACAGCAGATGTTGTAGTATCGGCGCCATTGGCGAGATCCTCCCCGGAAGCTTCTTGGGTCACTGCCAATAGTAACAAAATTATCCCAGCATCTCTCTATAAATTTTATGTCGGAGCAGACTTCTTCTCTCTCGATAAGTGCCCAAAGTTCCTGTCTGATGATCAGAGAATAATCTTTTCCCACCTTGCGCTTAGTTAGTCAAGAAATGTCGCATTTTTTGTATTATTTTTGATTGAGCCAATCTCCAAGTTTTCAAGCCTTCGTTTTTCAAAAGCCTCACGTTTGATCCGCTCACGCTCGGCACGAATCGCA
>JAMWDC010000153.1 GCA_023819025.1 Candidatus Omnitrophota bacterium
GCAAGACCGCAAGCAAGCCGGTGCCCGTTTAAAAACCGTCCTCCGGAATTTGGCCGCTAAGTACGAAATCGCCGAGTTCTATCGTGAGTACGGTGCCTCATTGATGGAACTGACCAATCTCGGATTCTTCCCGAATCAGGGGCACCACGGCAATCAGGCGATCGATCTTCTGCCTTCCGGACAGAGGATATGGCGGTGGTATGACCTCGGCGGATGGCGGATCGCCGGCGATCTGACGAGAGAACAGCAGTTCGGCTGCCGCTATTATGTCATGCTGAGCGGCGTTACCGTGACCCTGCGCGACTTGATCCAGAGTCCGGGCCTCCAGCTCCTAAAGGATATGGGGATCATGCATCCGGTCTATGAATTCCTCGAGGGATTTTTCCACCGGCATCTAGACCATCCGCTTCTTGATTTTGACGAGCTGACATTTGACGATTACGGCCGCACCAATATCGAGGCGGCCCTGCTGACTCCAGGCGTACCGGCAATTCACCTCCAGAAGGATGCGCCGTTCGCCCGCCTCCTCCGTGCTCTGTACGGATTTCCCCAAGCCGGTCCCGAAAAACGGTCCGAGTTCCGGATAAAAAAGGGGGAACAGTCTTACCGATCCGAAGCCCGCTTCTTTGAAAATTTCATAGGCCGGGGTTCCTTGGTCGGCGCCCTGGCGGGTTTGATCGCGGCTGCGGGTTCTTGGGTGATTCTTCCTTCTGCCGGTGTTGCGTGGTCATTCATGAAAACGATCGGGGTCATTTCGGGCTTCGTTGGTACGTTCTTTTTCTTGGGGCAGGGGATGGATCAAATTCATTACGCTTGGAAGGTTCAAGGGTGTCTTGAGTTCAATCAACTTTATGCCGCCGGCAGTTATAAGTATGTTTTTGAAAACGAGCGTATTTTACCAGGCGAAGTGATTTTGGTTTATCGCGGCAGGCAGGCACTGGCGCAGCAATCTCGTTTTTCGGTGGAGGGTCCGAAGAACACCGAAGCCGAGGAAGAGGAGATTTACCGCGAGCTGATCAAACACCAAATGGTTCCTGAGACCCGCTATATCGGAAGGATTCCCCTCCACAAGATCGTCATCCCCTTGGAAAGTGAAAAAAAGAAATTTACCGAACGATTTCTTAACGATCAGAAGCTTCGTGAGTCCGTTAGTGTTTATACCCAGGAAAAGGGTATTCCGCTGTCGCGGTACGCGAAGATAAATTCCATTGACGAAGCGAAGGTCTATGGATGGCTGGCGGAGTTCAGCTGGAGATTATGGAGGCTCGGATTTATCGATCTGGATGTGAGCCCTAAGAATTATCTGGTGAAACTCAGAGATGGCAAGGTGGTGCATGACAGCCAGGGACGGCCTGTCATCCTGCTCCATGATTTCGGCTCGGTTTTCCGCCTGCCTCCATACGCCGGACTCATGTCACGATTTTTTGACTACCGAGGCAGATTTGATGTCTCGCGAGGAATCCTTTTGATAAGCAATCTCGTTCAGCTGCGTAAAGAAGAGACGGAGGGAAGAGTTCGCTATCGGGTGGATACGGAGAGTCGGGGCAGTTTGCTTAAACGGATATTGTTTCCCGAAGTTGATCTGGGCGGTGTGGCCGAGATATTGTGCCAGGCCAATAACCTTGTCTTGGGACTGCCGCCGGAGGAAGGTAAAACGAAATCGCTTGAAGTTCTGAATCAGGAATCGAATCAAGCTGTTTTCCGCCAGGCCCTTCAAGCGATCGGGTCCGGCATCGATTTCGTACGGTATGGAATATCCCCTCGCTCCGAAGTGCGCACCAATCAGCCCGATGTACACCGCGGGGGTGTACACCGGGACGGAAGGGATCGGATTCATGCTCAGCGTCAAGCCGGCGGTGATGTCGGAAACAAGGGCATGGGGATCGAACATATCCTGGCGGCTGAGCTAAGAATGTCCGGGGTATCGGTTCTGCCGCGTAAAAGATTTCAAGGCGAAGAAAGTTCTCGAGACCTGTCCCAATCAGAACCGGTACCCATGGCCGAAGACAGGCGCCGGTCCGAAGTGCGGAATATGGAAATCGATTTGATGGTGTTAAGTGCAGCAGTGTCCGAAGGGAAATGGGACAGGGAGCATCAAACCTTGCTTAACGAGATCGTGGACCGTACCGCAGAATTTGAAACTTCGAAAGCCATCGAAGTGATGCATTTTCTTGCAAATCTTGCCGCGAAACCGGCTGTCCTTTTGGATGCTCGGGTTGAACTCCTCATGGCCGTTCAGCAGATTGATGAATGGGTTGCCCGAGAAATTGCCGAAGAACGAGGATCCTGGACAGCGCAAATTGCGGACGTACAAAAATTACTGCTGACAAATTTGGAAAAGCTCTCTCGAGGGAAAAACAAGCCGCATCACGAACTGGTTGCATTCTTAAATCGCCGTATGGACGTTCAACTTTGGTTGGAAGATCTGGAGGATTCCGAGAGCCCGGAGGGCAGAAGGGCCTCCGCGGTCCTCGCCGCCTATGATTTGCAAGTTATTCGGGACACGGCCGGACAAGTTTCGCAACTTTTGGTCAGCGGCGGGATTACAGCTCCAGAAATTTTGCAGGTCCTCAGTGACATTCATACAAAGGGGAAATTTCCGAGACGCGATGCTGCGGGCCCGTTGAGGGAATCCCTTGTCGAACTTGCCCAAACGGTTCCGGCTCTGAAAAAAATCGATACGTTGTCTTGGCTTCTTCGGCATCTTTCGGACCTCGCGCTTCAGCAGAAAGGAGCCGGAAAAGGGTTTGGCAAGACTGAGAAAGGCAGGGGGAACCGTTCCGAGGCACGGGATGAAATGCCCGAACACGAAAGCCGGCAACGTGTGATGAGGGAGACGCAACTGAAGGCCGGCGAAACCTATGTTTGGAATGAAAGGTACGGGACTGGGATTTATCTCGGCGGTCATGTCCACGATCCGCAGTCACGGATCCGGGTTCGGTTTTATTCAAGCAATGGAGAATCTCATGAGGAGGAGTTCGGCCAATTTTCGATCGGTCAACCGCCCGATTACCATGGCAGTAATCCGCTTTACTTGGCCACTCCGAAGGACACCGAAGCCTTGTTGAGTCTGCTTGAAGAGATCGAACACGTCGGAATGCCCGGTTCGGCGAGGCGATTCCAACTTGCCCGAACGGCTCAGGAATTTGTAGAGAACCGATCCTACCTGCATCATCCTTTCATCGATGAGCATTCTTACGGAATTTTGGTTCAAGCCGCCAACCCGTCTTTGGCTTTGGATCGGCGAAATCTGATGGATATGGAAATGCTCGTGCACCGATTCAAAAGTTATACCGAGGAGCGCGCCCAAGGCTTCTTTACGGTTGAAAACGCCTCACCGGTTGAAAGGATCATTCTGGTAGAAATGCTTCCTGTGTTCGGCGTTCCGCATCCGGGCGTGCCGGAGAAGAAGTTTGAAGACTTTGGTGTCTCTGCGAAAAAATTTTTAAAGCAATTTGGACTGCATGAGGAAGAATGCACCTTCCGCATCAACCGTCACTTGGACGAGGATCATCGATTAACGGACGAATTTATCCGGGAAATTATCGCTCAAATAAAACAGGGATTGTCCAAGTCCCATGCTCACCGCTGGAACTGGCCGCGCAAGTGGTGGTCCGGCGACAAAATCGAGGAATGGGTTTGGGATGCGGTCCCGCGTGTGGAGGTGATCCTGAAAAATACCTTTGACAGAGCACGAATCCAGCCCCGTACAGTTCGCTCCGAGATGCGAATCGTGACACGTTCCAAGGTACAAAAGTTAGAAGGTTTCACGGGACATGAACGAACCCCTTTTGAACCTTCGAAACCTTTGAACCCTTTAACCCGGAATTTCCGCTCCGAATCGCGCGAAGAGATCCGTGCTACAGCGGATTTATCGATCACTGATAACGTCAAAATGTTAGCAGAATTGATGGCTCGTGAATTCGGCATTCGGGATGTTACCGGGATCGGGATGATCGCAGGCGGAGCAGGGTGGAAGAGTCAGGCCATCCCCGTGTTAATGACACCCTCTGGAGATTTTGCGATCAAGTCTTTGAAGAGGGTCGAGGGGGAGCTCGATGCGCAATTTGTGCACGGGTATGCGCGGCATTTAATCGCACGAGGAATTCCGATTATGAGTGTTCCAAAGCGAAACACCGAAGGACTAAAGCCCGGCGATTACTATACGGTGTTTCGATTTTCCGAGTCGGAGCCTTACCGGTATTATGCCCTTGATCGTTGGGCTGAAGGCCGCGAGATTTCCAGGCGTGACGCCACACCTTCATCCTTTCGTGCAGTAGGCCGGATGTTGGGCAAGATTCACAATCACTCGCGCGATTTTGACCTCCGCGACGACAAGGATCCCCGGATCCAAATGGACCGTGTGCCCCAACATTATAGTTTTAAATATGCACTCGACTGTATCTTGAAGCCGGATGCCGAATGGTACCGGACGACGGCCGCTGTGATGACCGGCGAGGATCGTGCGCTCGTGGATTCGGTCATTGAGCAAACGCGGAATTTTTGGACACCGGAACGCCTCGATAAGCTTGTTTATCACGCCATCATGAGCGATTTCAATTTTGCAAATTTAAAATTTGACGAAGCCGGAGAAAACGTGACGGCCGTGTTTGATCTGGATAACGCGCGGCGGGGGTACCGTATCGAGGATTTCTTTCCACCGCTTATTCATGCCGGTCGGCCAGGTGAAACTGTTTATACGGAAAATTTAGCCGGGAACCTTCGCTTCCTCCTCGAGGGCTATAACCAGACCAGCTTATATGAACTCACCCAGGACGAACGCGAGGCATTGCCGCATCTCATGGATGTGGTAGCACTCTTTGGCGTCGTTTTCTTCGCCCTGCGCGCCAATGAGCTGGGGGGCGCATCGAACGAAAAATTTTCGGAAGTTCTGCGCGAGCGGATCCAGATTTTCAAAGACATTACAAGCCAGACAGGATTCATCAATAAGGATTTCTGGTCCGAACTGAGCGGCCGTTCTGAGGTACGGGTAAATAAGAGTAGCATGAAACAAGTTGAAGCTCCCAGGTTGGAAGAACCGCTCAACTCTTTCTCACCTGCTGCGTGGGACCGGCCGCCTGCCGTTCCGATCAAGCCAACTGTTCCTCGTGCTGAGGTTGAGTCGGAGGGACTAGGAGCGTTTAAAACAGGGACCTTGCTGAATATTTCCGCGCTCGATTTGCCGTTCCTTGCTGGTAGCCGCGTTGCATTGTCAACGGCCATGGATGTGGTCGGACCCAGAGGCAATCCTTATCCCTTGCTCGGCGGTATCGGCACCATGGGGATTGGTCCGATTCGCCATGAGTTCTCTTTCTTCCTTACCAAGTTCGTGCGGGAAAGCGCCTTCGGCGGCCGGACATCCGAAGAAATCACTCAGGCCGCGGAATTTTTGGAAGATGCGTCTCGCGACGGGATCGGCTTAGAGCCGCAGGTGAAGGCCAATACGACTCAGAAGCCGGCCATCATTCAAGTGGTTTTGAGTGCGCTTGATGCGAGGGACTGCGATTTGATACGTCCGCGCTTGGCAAATTTGAGTCCGGGCAGTGTCGTAATTGCCTATGCGGATCGCGGCGCGCGCGAAGGCGAGGACATTCTGGGTCCGCTCATGAAAGATTTCCCGAGGCTCCATTATCTGCGCAAGACATATCTGGGCATCCTGGAGACGGAGGATCTGCGGCGTGCACTTGCAGATGCCTCGAAAACTTACGGTG
>JAMWDC010000154.1 GCA_023819025.1 Candidatus Omnitrophota bacterium
GCCAACTCAAATGGGCTGCTTAAAAAGTGCCAAAGTCGAGCTGCGCAGGAAGGCCGATATGGCGGTTACAAAAGACAGTCAATCAACATTATTTTCATTAATTACAAATCCTCGCCCTTACTTTTGTTTCGTAGCGGGAATTATCGGAATTGCCCTTGTCCTTCGCTTGGTGGGATTAAATAGGGGGATATGGTTTGATGAATACCGCGCCGTGGGGATAATCTCCATTCAAACTTGGCTTCCCCCCTTGGAGATCTTTCGATTTTATGATCACCCGCCGCTTTATTTCGTTCTGCTTAAGCTGTGGTCCCATATCAACTCCTCAGAGCCGTTTTTGCGGCTTCTGTCCGTCCTCTGCGGCATGGGGACTTTGATTATCCTGATGCGTTGGATGAAGCAATATTGCCGCCAGGCCGCTTTAATAGCCGGTTTATGCTGTGCAACTTTTCCGATGATGCTGCGGTATTCGCAGGAGATCCGGAATTATCCGCTCCTTTTGTTTGCCACGGCCTTATCCTTTTTCTATGCAACACATTTAGTTGCCAAACCCCATCGGTTGTTGAGTTATCTGAAACTCCTCATGAGCTTTATCTTACTTGTCTCGACCCATGCCGTCGGCATTATGGTTCTGCCGAGCGTTTTTTTCTATATGTACTTGAACCCTTCTTTACGAAAAAACATCAACCCCGCCTATGTCGCTTTTCTCGTAACCATCCCTCTTTTAATTTTTGTCGTTACTTTCTTTGTTTTCATGCAGAACACAATCAAGCAGCCGGACACGTGGTGGATACCTCCTGCTTCCTTAACTTTCATCGGCTATCAGGTAAAAAGGCTCTTTGGATTGTGGCCCCTCACCCATTGCGTCACTGATTATTTTCCAGCGGCAAAAAGTTTTGTCCTTCCTTTTCTTGCTCTGAGTGGAGTGTTTTTCTCCATTTTTGGAGATTGGAAGCGTTCCTTCCCGTTATTTGCGGCAGCGTTTTTTTATTGGCTTACCCTGATCGTCTTTTCAAATCTCGTACTCCCTATTTTTTTGGCAATGACTGCTTTGCCGGGATTGATTCCTTTTATCGGATTCTTAGGCGTCCATATTTCGACCATCCAGATCAGGAAAGTCAAAATCGCAGCCGTCTTGATTCTTATGCTTTTTTGTGCGGTATCGGTGCGGGGATGGGTTCGATCGGCTGATTTATGTTATGATCGATCAAAAAATATAGTTCACCTGCTGAATGTGCGTCACCGCCCTGGGGATATCATTATATTCTTTCCCAACACCATCCGTGGTCTGATGGGTTACTACGGAAAATTCTCTCCAGAGTCTACCATCACCATCGGGTTCCGCGAGGGAGTGAACAGTGTTGATAAAAAGCTTAATAAAACACTCGAGGCCTTGGCAGTTCGGTCAGGACGGCAGCACATATTTTGGATTGCTCGCTTGCATCACAAGGTTGAAGGGGGCCGTGTCGTAAAAAAGGTACGTGGCGATCGCATGAGATATTTACAAAAAAAATGCAAAAAGCCTATCTTTGCCAAACAAATGGGCATGTTTTCATTAAGCGAATTTAAAGTGCGTCGGAAACCAAGGCCTGATCGTTAAAACGCATAGGGGATTTTTTCTGTAACGGCTTTCCAGATACAGCCTTCGAAACGGTCTTCGATAAATTTGACAGCGGGAATGACGACTTTTATAATGAGCTCTCCAAGCAAAATGCGGGCATAGCTTAATGGCAAAGTCCGAGCCTTCCAAGCTCGCCATGCGGGTGCGATTCCCGCTGCCCGCTCTTCGGTTCTCCCCCGAAGAAGGGGGCGGAAGCTCTGTCCACCGGCATGGCAGGGCTACAATGGAATGGGACAAGAGGCATCGCGGTGTGTTCCTGCAGAACTCTGGCGTAACGGGCTGAGTGTTGTTATCCGCTCCAATGGATTTCCCAACCCGATGGCAGGCAAACTTCCATGAATGAGATGGGCCGTATTTATTTTTATATGGAGTATCTTTTATACCGTATCGTCGCCTTTGGCATTCGGTGTTTACCGTTGTCCTATGCCATGTGTTTGGCGGATGGTATTGGTCTTCTTCTTTTTTATCTGCTTGGCGAAAGAACGCGTACCACATTCAATAATCTCCGCCAGGCTTATGGTGCTGAAAAGTCCGAAAGAGAAATCCGGAAGATTGCTATTGCCTCTTATCAAAATCTCGTCAGAGTCGCGTTTGAATTTATCCGTATCCCAACGATTGCAAAAAATCCTGAACGCTATCTACGTGTCGAACATTGGGATTATGTCGAAAAGGCTTTAGAAAAAAAAAGGGGGGTTATGATCATTGTCTCTCATTTCGGCAATTGGGAGTTAATGTCCTTTGCAGGACGCATCAATCAACGTCCCCTACATGCGATTGCCAGAGCAACCAAAAATCCTTTCGTTTATCAATACATTAAGCATTTGAGAAGTCTCATGGGCACAGTGAGTATCGATAAAGAAGGCGCGGTTAAGAATACAGTAAAACTTTTAAAAAACAATCAGATCGTTTGCATGTTGATTGATCAACACGAAAGGCAGGGCGGGGTGTGGGTCGATTTTTTCGGCCGCAAGGCTTCGACTACAAGTCTGCCTGCGATGATGGCCCTTCGTCATGAAGTGTCGGTATTGTTTGCATTTTATACCCGTTCAGGCCCTGGATCTTTTGTTATTCATCTTGAAAAACCGTTTCCTGTCATCCGTACGGATGACAGGAAACAAGATATCCTCTCCAATACCCAGCAGTATATCCGGCGGATCGAAGAAGAAATCCGTAAGAGTCCGGAGAACTGGCTTTGGATGCATCGAAGGTGGCGAGAACAGCCTAAGACAAAAGCGCAAGAACCTTCAATCAAGTCTCCATAAGAGGTACCAAGGTTGTATAAACTTCCATTCTCTTTTCTATTTTTATTGAAGGAATTATGATGTAACTCATTGCCAAAACACGGGTAAAAAGGATTTCTCGATAAGGTGCAAGATAGACCTACCAGGCCTATTGACTTTCTCCTATTAAGTTTTCTATAATGCGAGTCGAATCAGTAAGTTACAATAACAAATAAAAATACCTTGACAGTTCGCGGGATTAAGGTAAAATCCCCGATTTATCTGTAGGGGTGGACTGTCCTGAAGTTACGTATTTTGTATTTTCGATATTAATTCAATTTAGAGAACTTCAGCGGATTCATTGCTGGAGTAGCTCAGTTGGTAGAGCACGTCCTTGGTAAGGACGAGGTCACGGGTTCAATCCCCGTCTCCAGCTGGGGTACGATAAACTGGAAGTAACATCTTGACTGAGGAGAACTTATCATGGCAAAAGAAAAATTTGAAAGAACTAAAACCCACGTGAATGTTGGAACCATCGGGCACGTCGATCACGGAAAAACGACGCTGACCTCTGCCATTACAAAAGTCCTAGCCAAGAAGGGCATGGCCGATATTAAAGAATACGCTGAAATTGCGAAGGGCGGTACGGTTCGAGATGCATCGAAAATTCTCACCATTGCTGTGGCACACGTCGAGTATCAGTCGGAAAAGCGGCATTATGCTCACGTAGATTGTCCGGGCCACCATGATTATATCAAGAATATGATTACAGGCGCTGCGCAAATGGATGGTGCGATCTTAGTCGTTTCCGCGGTTGACGGACCGATGCCGCAAACCCGGGAACATATCCTTCTTGCACGTCAAGTAGGTGTCCCTTCTATTGTGGTATTTCTGAATAAATGTGATGCCGTAGATGATCCGGAACTTTTGGATCTGGTTGAGCTCGAAGTTAGGGAACTTCTTAAAAAGTATGAATTCCCTGGTGATACCATTCCGATGATCCGGGGTTCCGGTCTCCAAGCGATGCAGAACCCAGATGATCCTAAGGTCGTTCAACCCATTCTTGATTTGATCAAGGCGTTGGACGATTACATTCCGGAGCCGAAGCGTGATGTCGATAAGCCGTTCTTGATGCCTGTGGAGGACGTATTTTCGATTTCCGGGCGTGGTACTGTCGGGACGGGTCGAGTGGAACGTGGTCAGATTAAAATGGGCGCTGAAGTCGAAATCATCGGTCTAAGAACCGATAAGATTAAAACAACCGTGACGGGTATTGAAATGTTCCGGAAATTGCTCGACGATGCCAGAGCGGGTGATAATGTCGGTTTGCTGTTGCGCGGAATCGAGAAAGAGCAGCTCGAGCGCGGGATGGTTGTTGCAGCGCCGGGGACGGTCACTCCCCATACGAAATTCAAGGCGCAAGTTTATATTTTGACAAAAGAAGAGGGCGGGAGGCACACAGCATTTTTTAACGGTTACCGGCCTCAATTTTATTTTCGTACTACGGACGTCACCGGTGTGGTGAAGCTGCCGGCAGGTACGGAGATGGTGATGCCGGGAGATAACGTCACCATTGAAGTGGAATTGATTACTCCCATTGCGATGGAAAAGGAACTTCGTTTTGCCATTCGGGAAGGAGGCAAGACGGTAGGCGCGGGTGTCGTTACGCAAATTATTGAGTAGCAATCCTTAACTGCGGATATTCAAGGTTCATAGAGCGGATTTGGAGTCGTTGGTCGGTTTTGGGAATCTCGCCACCGGGTAAGTGGGCGGCGCTGTAGTAACTGGGTAAACCATCACATCAACCTCACATCTAGCCTGGCGAACTCGTCGTGATTGTGAAGTGATTACTATCGCCGTGAGAAACTTCACAATCTAAAAGGGTCGTTTTTTTATAGAGTTGGTACTTATTCAAGTTTGATGCAGGAAATTATTGTCTTAGCATGCACCGAATGTAAGCGTCGTACCTATACGACGCGCAAGAACAAAAAGAAAAATCCAGACCGACTGGAGCGGAAGAAGTATTGTCGTTTTTGCCGTAAGCATACGCTACACAAAGAACATAAGTAGCACAAAACAGGGAGAGAGTTGCTAAATCATAACCGTCGTTTTGGAGAAAGACCGTTCTTCTTCAAGACACACGGAGGCCTGTAGCTCGAACTGGCTAGAGCGGCGGTCTCCAAAACCGCATGTTGCAGGTTCGAATCCTGCCAGGCCTGAATTTTCTAGACGGGATGAAAATAGCATAGAAGTTACCGAAGGTGACGAAGCAGATTTTAAAGGTTGAAATTTTCCAGCCCTCGTGTCATTCAAGACTTCAGAAACATAACCTTTGGCAACATTACCCAGGCGATAGAGTTCGATGTTTGGAAAGATAGGAACTTTTTTTCAAGAAACGAGGCAGGAACTGAACAAGGTGACATGGCCAAGCCGTAACGAACTGTGGCAATCGACGGTGGTCGTGATCGTCACAACTTTTATTATGGCAACTTATATAGGGTTCATCGATTTTTGTCTATCGATTGTAATCCGGGTATTGGTGAGATGATTTAATTATGTCGACCGCAAAATGGTATGTCATTCATACGCAAACCGGTTGTGAGGCAAAGGTCAAAGCCACGCTTGAGAGCCGCGCTGAGACCGCGGGATTCCGGCATCTTATTCATCAGGTCATGATTCCGACGGAAAAAGTTAGTGAAGTCAAGGCAGGAAAAAAACGCATTAGCGAGCGAAAATTTTTTCCGGGTTATATCCTGGTTCAAATGGAGCTGACGGATGAGACCTGGTATCTGGTCAGGAACACACCGGGAATTTCCGGGTTTGTCGGTTCGGGGAAAACGCCGATTCCGTTGTCCGAAAATGACATGAAT
>JAMWDC010000155.1 GCA_023819025.1 Candidatus Omnitrophota bacterium
ATTTCCACGGGGGTTCCGTCCGGCAGATACGGCATGTCTTCCTCCGGAAGGATCTTGGCAATAACCCCTTTGTTTCCGTGACGTCCGGCCATTTTATCGCCCACAGAGACTTTCCTCTTTGAGCAGACATAAACAACAACCCTCTTAATCACGCCGGGTGGCAGTTCGTCGCCTTTTTTGACACGATCCACTTCGCGGGTTCGTTCGGCAATCAATTCATCAATTTCATCACCCCATACTCTGGCGATCTTTTTAACCCCTTCTTCAAGATCCGGATCATCGTCGAGCCTCAACGATTCCCAGTCGCACACTTCAAGCTTTCGAATATCGCTCTTTTCAATCGTATGACCGCTCTTAATCAGAACTTCGCCGAGGATATCATCCAGCAAATCATCGGAGAGTTTCTTGCCGAGAATCATGCTTGAAATCCTATTGAGTCTCTCCTTTTTAAGGGTATCGATCCGATCCTGATATCTCTCTTTAATTTCCTCGATGTCCTTATTTTCTTGCCGGCGTTCATCGCGCGTTTTCGTGCGGGATTCTTTTCGAGCAAAAACCTTCACATCCACCACAATCCCTTCAACCCCAGGCGGAACAATCAGAGACGCATCGCGTACATCCCCGGCCTTTTCGCCGAAAATCGCACGTAAAAGTTTTTCTTCCGGGGAAAGTTCCGTTTCGGACTTGGGGGTAATTTTCCCGACCAGGATATCTCCCGGCTTAACCTCGGCACCGATCCGAACAATACCTTCTTCGTCGAGATCCTTCAGAGCCTCTTCGCTGACGTTGGGAATATCCGCAGTGATTTCTTCGTTTCCTAATTTGGTATCGCGCGCTTCGATTTCAAATTCTTCGATATGAAGGGATGTGTAAGTATCTTCCTTTACCAGCTTTTCGCTAATGATGATGGCGTCTTCAAAGTTATAACCCCGCCACGGGAGGAAGGCGGCCAAAACATTACGGCCGAGAGCCAATTCTCCACCGGCGCTGGCAGCCCCGTCCGCAATCACATCGCCGCGCTTCACCTTATCGCCCGGAAGTACGATCGGTCTCTGATTAATACAAGTTCCGGCATTGGACCGTTCGAATTTTTTGAGCTTGTAAACAAAATCATCCACCACAATCTCGCTTGCAGTGACTTCTTTCACGGTACCGCGGGCTTTCGCGATCACCGTAGCTCCGGAATCGCGGGCCACAGGCCCTTCCATACCTGTCCCCACCAATGGAGCCTCAGTCATCAACAGAGGAACGGCTTGTCTTTGCATGTTGGATCCCATGAGGGCGCGGTTTGCGTCATCATGCTCTAAGAAAGGGATGAGAGCTGCGGCCACGCTTACTAACTGACGCGGCGATACATCCATATAGTCAATTTCATCAGGTTTCTTTTTGGGAAAATCTCCCCGGAATCGGCAGGAAACCGTTTCGTCCAAAAAGTATCCTTTCTTATCTAATCGGGCATTCGCCTGAGCAATCGTGTACTTATCCTCAATATCCGCGGTCAAATAGTCGATCTTGTCCGTTACCCTCCCTTTTTCGACCTTACGGTAAGGGCTTTCCAGAAAGCCGATCGAATTAACTCGAGCAAAGGTACTTAAGGATGCGATCAAACCGATATTGGGCCCTTCCGGGGTTTCGATTGGACAAATTCTCCCGTAATGGGATGGATGGACGTCGCGCACTTCGAACCCGGCCCGTTCGCGAGACAGACCTCCCGGACCCAGGGCTGAGAGACGCCGTTTGTGCGTCAGTTCCGCAAGTGGATTGGTTTGATCCATAAACTGAGAAAGCTGGCCCCGGCCGAAGAAATCTTTAATCGCGGCAGAGATGAGTTTCGGATTGATCAAATTGTGCGGCATGGCGGCATCCAGATCATAAATAGACATCCGTTCTAAGCAGGACCTTTTCATTCTGGCAAGACCGATGCGAAACTGGTTCTGTAAAAGTTCCCCGACGGAACGGACACGGCGGTTTCCAAGATGATCAATATCATCCACCTTGACTTCACCGCTGCGCAATTTCAAGAGTACCGAAATGACCCTCATGACATCTTCTTTGCGGAGGGTCGTCTGCCTCAAGCTTGCCTCTACGTTGAGCTTACGGTTTAACATAAACCGCCCCACTTCACCCAGATCATAACGTTGAGGATCGAAGAAAAGTTTATTCATAAGATCCTTGGCGTTTGTTTCAGTCGGAGGATCCCCTGGACGGATTCGGCGATAGATCGCAATCTGGGCGTCCACGGAATTTCGGTAGGGATCCCGCTCAAGGGTATTCATAATCGAAAGATCATCGCTGGAAAGCCGAACGACACTCAGTGAGGTCACTTGGTTTGCAAGGATGATACTCAGGAGATCTTTGGTGAGTCTAGTACCGGCTAATGCAATCGGTTCTTTGGATTCCGGATGGATCACATCATCCGCCAAAAACTCGCCTTCCAATTTTTTGGTCGTTGATTTATCGAGATCCTTGATTTTTTCGATCGGATAAAGCTCCTTCAGGATATCATGCGTGGTGGAATAACCGATGGCCCGCAGGAGGGTGGTCGCAAGGATCTTGCGCCGGCGGTCAATATAAGCATAAAGCACGTCATTAATATCCGACTCAAACTCAATCCAAGCTCCCCGGTAGGGAATGATACGAACGCTATAGATCTTTTTGCCGCTGGGATGGAGCGCTTCTTCTAACGAAACTCCAGGTGATCGATGTAGCTGGCTTACCACCACTCTCTCGGCCCCATTAATAATGAAGGTCCCGGTCTCGGTCATCAAAGGGAGATCTCCGATATAAACCTCTTGTTCTTTAGCGATCCCTTTGCGGACGAGTCGGAGTTTCACCTTAAGTGGTGCCGCATAGGTCATGCCACGTTTATGACATTCCGGAATGGTGTATTTGGGCTTGCCTAAGGAGTACCCGACGTACTCAAGCTTGCAAGTACCGTCAAAGCTGTCGATCGGAAAACAATCCTGAAACGCCGCTTCCAATCCTTGGCGCTTGCGCCTCTTCTGGGTGTGCCCCGACTGCAAAAAGTCTTCATAGGACTGAACCTGAATCTCGACGAGATTCGGCAAGCCCATGGTGTCATGGATTTTGGTAAAACTCTTCCTCTCTCCTGAAGAGATCATATAGAGATAACCTCCCCCTCCGTTAAGCAATCCACTTCCGTATTGTCTTCCTGAACGAAGCGAAGTCCACCGTAAAACGCCGGCGGATCCGCCAATGCTTTAGTGGCAAAGTTCCCACGAGACCCATCAAACCTACTGGCCCTCAGGATGCCGGATCAACAACTCTCCAATCGATCATTTAATTTCAACTTTCGCACCCTGTTCCTCGAGGATCTTTTTAATCTTGTCCGCCTCTTCCTTGGCAATTCCTTCCTTAACAACTTTCGGAGCGCTCTCGACAAGATCCTTGGCTTCCTTCAGGCCCAGGTTGGTCACCGCACGAATTTCTTTAATGACCTGTATCTTTTTGCTGCCGGCATCGGCAAGAATGACAGTGAAGCTTGTCTTTTCTTCTTGAGCGGCTTCACCACCAGCTTGGGCACCGCCAACCGCAACACTGGGACCCGCTACCGCAACAGCCGCAGCCGCCGAAACACCAAACTTCTCTTCCAACATTTTGACAAGATCCGCCAATTCGAGAACAGTAAGCGTTTCAATCGAACTGAGTATTCCCTGCAATTTCTCAGACACCGAATTCACCTCTTTCTTTGTTTCTTTCTTTTACCTTACCCGTCAAGATCATGCTTATGACATTACTGGCCAACTGACCAGGCTACGCGGGGGTGGATTCCCTCTTTTTTCTAACTTCGTTCAATACCACCACCAAGCCGCGCATCAACTGATTGAGGGTCAACACAAAACCTAAAATGGGCGACTGGATCCTTACCGCCACAAGTGTCAACAGCTCTTTTCGTGACGGTAGTTTGGATAGCCGCGAAATAAATTGTTGATCATAGACGACATGGTCAAAGATGACCCCCTTTGGAACAAAGTTCTTATTATTTTTCGAGAACTCCAAAATCATCTTGGAGACAGCCTGGGGTTCTTTATCAGTCAGCGTCACCAGCACATTGTCTTTCAAAAACCTTTTAGCATCCTCAACTTTCATCTCCGAAAAAATTTTGACTGCAAAGGAATGCTTCACGACCAGAGACCGCTTCGTGAACCTTTGGAGACTCCGGCGGAGTTCGGAAATATCAGCTACAGGAATCCCCGAAAAGGACGAGATGAACGTATACGGAATATTCTCAAAATGTTTCCGTATTTCATTCAACATCATGTCCTTAACCAGCGACGGCATCTGGACTTGACCTCACAATTTATCCAGGGCCAAGCGAAAACCCGGCCCCTGGGTTACCGCGATCGTAACGCGTTTCAGAAATTCGCCTTTGCTTGCCGGCGGTTTCGCTTCCCGAATCGCACGGATGATTCCTCTCGCATTTTCAAGCAAAGCCTCATTTGAAAAAGACAACTTTCCGCAAATGGTGTGCAACCCCCCTGTTTTATCCGACCGGAACTCGATCCGTCCGGCTTTTAACTCTTTAACCGCACGGCCCACTTGGGGGACAACCGTACCCGTCTTGGGAGTCGGCATCAACCCTTTGGGTCCGAGGATCCGGCCCAGTTTGCTGACTTCGCGCATCATGTCCGGATGCGCGACCACAGCATCAAAATCCAACCAGCCCCCCTGAACTTTCTGGACTAATTCTTCCGCCCCGACATAGTCGGCACCGGCCGCTTCTGCCTCACGTGCGCTCTCCCCTTTCGCAAAACAAAGAACGCGCTTGGTCTTACCGCTGCCATGGGGAAGGTTTACCACGCCTCGGACAACCTCGTCACTCTGGCCGGAACGCACACCCAGCTGAAAATCCAAGGTTACACTTTCATCAAATTTGTGATCTTTGATGCCTTTGAGTGCCTTAATAGCCTCCTCCAACGAATAGAGGCGTTGACGATCCACCGACTGGGCTCTTTTTTGATAACGTTTACTTCTTTTAATAACCTTTGCCATGACTTCGCGAAACTCTATTTCTCGACAACCTCGATCCCCATGCTGCGCGCAGTCCCTTCCACAATGCGCACCGCACTGTCGATTTTTGTGGTATTAAAATCCGACATTTTCTGACGCGCGATTTCCAAAACCTGTTCCTTCGTCACTTTGCCGATCGAACTGCGTCCCGGTTCCGGAGAAGCTTTTGCTAAGCCTGCGGCTTTCTTTAAGGCAGCCGCCACGGGAGGCGATTTCATAATGAATGTAAAAGTACGATCCTTGAAAACCGAAATGACCACGGGAATCACAACGCCGGGTTTATCTTTAGTTTTCTCATTAAATTGCTTGCAGAATTCCATGATGTTTAGACCATGTTGACCGAGGGCGGGACCTATCGGTGGCGCGGGATTGGCCTGTGCACCTGTTACTTGTAGTTTTATTTTTGTTACTAATTCTTTTGCCATGGGTATTCGCTCGAGACAGGTATTTGGACCCTAAATTTTTTCCACCTGCCAATATTCCAGTTCGACCGGCGTTTGACGGCCGAAAATTGTAACCATCACCTTTAATTTGCCGCGATTAGGATTGATCTCCTCGATCACACCGTTAAAATTCGCGAACGCACCCTCTTTTACACGAACATTCTCTCCGCTCACAAATTCGACTTTGGGTTTCGGCTTGGAAGTCTTCTCCTCCTGCTGCATCAGGATTTGATT
>JAMWDC010000156.1 GCA_023819025.1 Candidatus Omnitrophota bacterium
CGAGCACAATGTCAATACCCTCGGTTTCAATTTTGGTTTCTTCGATACCCTTTTGCGGCCGCATCAGACCAAGGGTCAAAAGACTGATGGCAAGTATGCGAAGAATGATTAACCCATGCCGCAGTTTCAAGGAAAAAGACGGCTGTAACCGTTTCAGGTTTTTAATCGAAGAAAAGCGCAACTGACCATGCGGATGCACTTTAAAATAGACGTAGAGCACGCCTGGAATAAATAGCACCATCCATAGAAAATTTGAAGGATCTTCAAAGGTCATGTTCCGACTTCTTCCAACTCTCCGGTTTCTTCAGGTACGATTTTTGTTTCATCAATGAACCTTCTTGTTTTTGCCATCAGTTCTTCGATCTCAGTTCGATTCGGCTCAAGTTTCGCATACTTCACCAGATCGCAATGCCTTAAATAATCCTTGAGAAGATTAATCTGACGGCCTTCGAGTCCTTCACCTTGTGCCACGGATTCCAAAAATTCCTCCGTGGTCTGTTCTGGAGCTCTCAGCGAAAACCGATTTTCGAGATAATTCCTCAGACAGCTCGATACAAGATAATAATATTCTTTGACCTGCCCCTTTCCTATGAGATCCAAACTTTCGATACGTTTAAGTTCACGATAAGCCAATTCATGGGCGGGAAGCGGCGGTGTCACTTGCTTGTTTTTTAACCGTCTGAGGTAAATCATCCAGGCCAGCACCCCAAGCAATGTTAAAATGAACACGACGGTCCATAAAAAGATCCCCAACCGCCGGAGATTCACGGGGATTTCAAGTGGTGCCTTGATATCTCTCAAACCCTCTTTCTCGCTGTCATTCCCTAATACGCTTCTGACTTCTACAAAGATTTCAGGGGTGGTCAATGTCTTCGTTGTACCATCCCCTAATTTCGCCCGGATGCTTTGAGACGGGATCACATACGAACCTACGGTATAACTGTCGAGCAGATACCACTGTTCCTGCCTGATCCGGTTTCGTCCTGACTTTTTGGATTTTGAGATATTAAAATCTTTAACCGCAAATCCGCCCAAATTTTCCCCGAACTGGGGAAACTCAACCTCAACCCCTTTTTCGGCATCCACCACAATGTTATATTTGATCTTTTCTCCGATCGTTACCGTGGACTTATCGACAAATGCTTCAATCAGAACAGGTGATGTCCGGATACGTTCCGATTCACCGGAACTCATAAGCTCCCCCTCAGCTTCTTTTATATCTTGTGTATCTTGAGAAAACGGCTGTTGAGTCATACTTTGAGTCCCACGATTTCTAGCAGGAGATGCCTGTTGACCGCGCATGGAATGAATAGCTCGAGTCGAATTTTCATCTTCATCGCCTGCTCCGGACATCACCCCAGAACTTTGCAACGGCACAAAGGAGGCATCTTTTTC
Organism: Candidatus Omnitrophota bacterium; assembly: GCA_023819025.1. Classification (GTDB taxonomy): domain Bacteria; phylum Omnitrophota; class Omnitrophia; order Omnitrophales; family Aquincolibacteriaceae; genus JAMWDC01. The sequence continues at coordinate 1,396 of JAMWDC010000156.1, forward strand.
CACCGGCTTATCCTTAACTTTTTGAAGAGCTTGTTCAACTTCTTCAATAAGCTTTCTGGTATCAGAACTCTCCTCCGGGCCGGCTTGATTATCATGGTTTGTTTCCTGCCGGATGACTCCTTCCGAATCTTCTTCGGCAGCCGATAGGACGCTCAAGTCCAAGCAGCTTAGCAGGATGATGAAACCTGTTAACAACAGCTCTCGCCAAAATTTCATGAATTTTTATCCTCCGGCGCTGTTTGCCCCTCACCGCCTTTAGTTTCTTTTGATTCCTCGGGCAGTCCGGAAACCGAAGTCTCCGTCACGCCCTGAGAACCTTGAGGTTCTGCTTTCTTCAGGAATTTTTCCACATGAATTTCCACATCTTTTGCCTGAAGAAGTTTCCCGAGCATCTCTTGTGACAACCTTGTTTCCTTTTCCTTGCGGTATTCGTATTCAACTTGGCGTTGGACTTCCGTAAAAAATTTCTGGCGTTCCGGCTCTTTATCCGTCACCCGCACCACATGAAAACCTTTTGAACTTTGAATCACGACAGGGGCTCCGCCTTTCTCGAGGGCAAAAAGTTTTTGGGTCGCTTCTTTATCATAATCAAAAGCAGGGACTGCCCCTCCCTCGTAAACCCATCCCGCCACCTGACCGCCTTCTTTCTTCGTCGCCTCATCCGTTGATTCACTTTGAGCCAGGTTATGAAAATCCGAACCGGAGCTGATTTTGGCAAGAATCTCTTCGGCCTTTTCCTTGGAGTCGGTCAGGATATGTTCAAATTTAAGTTTTGCTTCGGTTTTATAGCGATCCTTATGGGCTTCGTAGTAATTGCGAACATCCTCGGGCTCTGCTTTGACCTTACCCGTGATCTCCTGCGAAACTGTCTTCTGAATAATAAGCTCTTTTTGATAGTCTGCAATACGCTCGCGGACTTCAGGATCTTTATCGAGTCCAAGTTTCCTGCCCTTTTCAAATAAAAGTTCACCCGCAACATAATTTTGAAGAAACTCGAGTTTTCGTGTTTCATCCTTTTTGAATTCATCCGAGAGCCACGGGGGTAGTTTTTCAATCTGAGCATTCACTTCGCCCATGGTAATCTCGCGATTTCCGATTCGGGCAACCACTTCGCCGGAGGGCTTCTTCTCGCGTTCCTCACCTGAAAGCGTGGCCCGAGATTCAAGCTGATATTCTGCGTCAAGTCCCTTCCCCATATTTTCCAGACAAGCCACAATGTAGGTGCCCAGTTCACTCTTAAGAGGAAAATCAGGATTGGCAATCTCGGTCTTGTAAAAATAGCTTAATGCATCTTCATACTTTTTCCCCTGAAAAAACATCTCCCCCACCGTGTAGTAAATATTCGCCCTCGTCCGATCGTCCACATGACTTCTCTGGAGGTAATCTTCAAAGGCCTGTGCGGCCTGTTCCGTGAGGCCGTTGGCCTTGAGCCGATTTGCGTATTCACGCATTTTGGCGGCATCCCAACCGCTCACCCGTGCCGGGTTGCGCTCACTGCCAATGGTACGGTCGATCTTTCCCAAATAAAGGAATAAACCTAAAAAAAGCAAAAGAGTCATGCCTGAGAAAAAAATTGACCGCCTGTCAAATATCTTCCGTTTCTTTGGTAAATTGGTTTCCATCGTCTCCGTCTCCTTCCTATCCGGGATGGGGCATCAACCCTCAGCAGAATCAGCGTCTCTTTTCCCGAGATCTAAAAAAGCGGATCAAGGGTTCGGCATAAGATTGATCTGTCTTCAAAGGAATCACATCAATACCCACCTGTTTAAAAAATTGCTCCCGCTCCTTCACATCCCTTCCGGATAATATTTGAAAGCCCTTTCGTACATTGGCATCATGGGTATCCACAAGAACAATGTCATGGGTTTCAGCGTCCTCTAATTCGATCATGCCAACATCGGGCAGAGCAGCTTCCCTCGGGTCCTGAATGGTGATCGCAATGATATCATGCCGTTTATTTGAAATCTGAAGGGCGCGTTCATAACCTTCCGCCATAAAATCCGACACCAGAAATATCACGGCTCGCCTTTTTGAGACCGAATTCAGAAAATCAAGCCCAGCCTGCACATGGGTGCCCGCATGCCGGGGTTCAAAGAAAAGCACTTCACGGATGACGCGGAGCACATGCTTACGGCCCTTCTTGGGCGGAATATATTTTTCCACGCGGTCGGTAAAGATGATGAGCCCTACTTTATCGTTATTTTTAATCGCGGAAAAGGCCAGAACCGCGCAGACCTCGGCCGCAAACTGGTTTTTAAGCTTTTGGTGGGTGCCAAATTGCCCGGAAGAGCTTGCATCCACCATGAGGATCACTGTAAGTTCGCGTTCTTCGACAAATTTTTTCACGAACGGCCGGCCGATACGGGCCGTCACGTTCCAATCGATGGAACGGATTTCATCACCGGGTTGGTACTCCCTGACTTCTTCAAACTCGATCCCCCGCCCGCGGAACGTACTGTGATATTCTCCAGACAGAATATCATTGACAAGACGCGAGGTATGAATTTGAATCTGCCGGACCTTCTTCAGGAGCTCTTTGGGGATCATTAAGGCACCACCACCGTATCGAAAATTTTATTGACGACATCTTCTGAAGTTATGTTATCCGCCTCGGCCTCATAGGTCACGATGATGCGGTGCCTTAACACATCCAGACCGATCTTTTTGATATCCTGAGGCGTAACATATCCACGGCCTTGTAAGAATGCGTAGGCCTTTGCGGCAAGCGTCAAGTAGATCGTAGCCCGGGGCGATGCCCCATATTCAATATGACCTTTGGCGTCCACTTTGTAAGCCGCGGGTTCCCGCGACGCCATGACAAGGTCCACGATATAGGCTTCGAGTTTTTCATCAAGATAGATTTCATCTACGATCTTCCTGGCACCAAGGATCTGTTCGGGTGTGATGACAGGTTGAACTTCCAGTTTCTTTTCTACCTTGGCCATTCTTTTCAGAATCTCAAGCTCTTCTTTCTTGTTGGGATAGTTCACCCGAAGCTTGAGCATAAAACGGTCCACCTGAGCTTCCGGCAAAGGATAGGTGCCTTCCTGCTCAATAGGATTTTGTGTGGCCAATACCAAAAATGGCGCTGGCAGCTTAAATGTTTCCTCACCAATAGTAACCTGCCTTTCCTGCATGGCCTCAAGCAATGCGCTCTGAACCTTGGAAGGGGCACGGTTAATTTCATCCGCCAGAATGAGATTCGCAAAGATCGGCCCTTTTTTGACCGAAAATGAAGAATCCTTGGGATTGTAAATCTGCGTACCAATCAGATCCGCCGGCAAAAGATCAGGCGTGAACTGTATTCTTTTAAAGCTTGCCTGAATACCCTTGGCCAAGGTCGAAACACTCAGGGTCTTGGCAAGCCCAGGTACCCCTTCGAGCAAAACATGTCCATCGGCCAAAAGTCCTACCAACAGACGGTCTACCAAATACTCCTGCCCCACAATAATTTGATGCATTTCTTCGCGGAGCCTGCCGACAAACGTGCTTTCCCTCCTCACCTTGTCATTCAGTGCTTGAATATCCTCTTGTTTCATATTTTTGAATCCTCCTTCTCTGGTTTTAAACGGAGTCTCGAGTCTCGATGACTTCCTCGGATGTCCCGGATGCAACAAGCGTTTTGAAATACCTTTCCGTTTGCCGAACCATTTTATCGATTTCATCGGGAGTCGGCTGATATCCGGAAAATTGAACTTTTTCACATTGTTCGTACCACGATACACATAGATCCATCAATGCCGGACTTATATTTTTCTCCCGGCCTTTTCTGCAGATCTCACTCCCCGACGGTTCTTCATCAAATGAAACCCCATATTTCTCACGGATGTAGTGAAAAAGGGAATTCTTGAGACTGCTGTAGTATTGCTTCAAATCACCAACGACACGGTATGGATAGGCCTCGTTGAAACTTTTAAGCAACTGTTTCTCGGGATCCAATTCATGAAGCTTCTTTATCCTCTTGTGTTCAAGGTCCCGCCGCTTCCGAAAAAAGAAAAAAATTGTCCCACATGCGGCAAGGGTGAATAAAAGGGTGCCCGCGGGCAGGATGGTTTTTTTGAAAAGCCGCAAAGGCCAAGCAATAATGGTAACCGAATATTCCCGGCTTCGGACGAGTCTTTTATGTTCTGGGTTGTCCGAATGTACGTATTCGACAACCGCGGGGCTCAGGATGCCTTGACCTTTGCCAGTGGCGCGGTAAATGTAGTTAAAATTGCGGGCTGCGATTGCCTTGTCCCCCACTAACCGGGACGAGGAAGTTTCCCGGGTCCCTTCAAGGCTAAGTAACGCAGAGGTGGGTGGTGTTAC
>JAMWDC010000157.1:0-3478 GCA_023819025.1 Candidatus Omnitrophota bacterium
ATCCCCCGCATTTCATCCTGCAATTTGTTCTGGCAATCCTACTAGCAGTACATCGGCACAAAAAAATAAAAAAACACAAAAATTTTTACGCTGAGGTAAACTTGGAGCCTATTTGGACATCCCTGAGGTCAAGGTCTTAAAATTAAATTTGTTTTTTTGCTCAAGCGTTGCCTTCCCGCCCCGGGTCTTAATCGTTGTGCTTTTCCCGTCCGGCATGATGACTTCGACCAAAATTTTTTCATCCCCGCGCATGGCCCGCTTCATATCCACAGTCACTTCAGTGGCCTCTTTAGGGATGGACACGGTCTGCTCCATAAAAACCTGCTGCGTCTGGATCGTCCCGTTTTCCAGATGAACCACAATATCCACATCCACGCTGCCTAAGTTTTGAACCGAACCGGCTTGGAGTACAGTTTCCGTTTCTAAAGTGTTTTCCTGTTTCAATACATAGATCCCGCCCATCTTATCGATGGTTCCGGTCTTGCCGTCCGGTTCCACGATGGTGACTTCGATATTTTCGTCACCCCGGGTGCGGGAACGGGGTACCACCTGGACTTGAACGGTATCTTGGGGAAGCTCGACTGTTTGATCGGGATAGATATTGAACCGTTGATATTGCCCACCCTCCTTGACCACTTTAATTTCAACAGCGTCATTACCGTTATTGGTGATATTGCCCCAGAACAGACCCGGAAGGATCGCAAGATATCCGACCGTTATGAAAAACGTTCGAAACAAATAATTCTTCGGCATCACAAACTCCGACTTTCTTATGAAAGGACTCCATTTAAATCATACCACGCCCTTCAAAAAAGGGACTTCCCCAAACATAACGATGAAAACTAGAAATACCCGTCCGCTCGATCAGGTTTGAAATAACTTTATAGATTCCCTGCTTCTGCAAACGCATTCTCGCGTAGCGCCGGAAGCCATGCTTCCAATAGCGACCATCCGCCGAACAAAACGCTGGTATAAGCGAGATCCGCCAGAAGCGTGTTTCGGAAAAAAGGAATGGCGGCCGTATAGCAAGAAATAAACCCTTCGAGGGTCCGGGGATACATGGAGGTTAAGATCCAGACGCCGAAATTGGTGAGAATAAAAAAGAGCACGGAACTCAGGAATGCCGCAAACACGATACGCGGGGCAGTACGCCGGGAACGAAGCCACATCCCGATACAGACGATCAAGCCAAAGCTCAAATAGACAATGGCCAAGAGGCTGTGGAGCCCCAAGACAAGATCACTGAGGAGCATGGCAATAAACGGAATCAGGAATGCCAACCGTTTATCCGAGAAATAAACGCCCCCGAAAAGTGCCATGGCCGTGATCGGTGTCACATTGGGCGGATGGGGGACAAGACGCGATAACGCTGCAACGAGAATGATCCCTGTGAGAGCAATGAACCGTGTATTCCTCATAATTTTTCCCCTTTTGAATCCCTTCCGTTCACTAAGATTGTGCCCCTTCTGACCGCAACAAGATCAGAAGTTTACCAAGAAAACCCCCGGAAAGCAACCGAAGAAGAAAAAGAAATATTTGAAGCTTCCCATTCCTTGGGTTTGCAACCAACCGTTTTTTTTGATTCAGCTGGAAATCAGTTGTTCATGGAACCGAGATGTTCATTATTTGGAAAACTCAAGCCCCTTGTTTGCGTACCAGATGATGCCGAAGACAAATTTTAGCGAGAACTTCAAACAAGGTATCCAAGTCTGTGGGTTTGCTCAAAAATTTGTAGCCGAGTTTTTGTGCTCGGTCGATCTCCGATAGATCCCCCAAGCTGGTATAAATCACGAAATCCCGCGGGCAGCGGCCTTCACCAGCCTTGAAACGCCTGACAAGTTCGTCGCCCCACATATGCGGTAGTTTGATATCCAGAATGACGATGTCCGGCTCAAAATCCTGTGACAGACGAAGCGCCTCTTCCCCTGTCCTTGTCCATTTTATTGTAAACTGCGCATGCGGAAAATCCTCAAAAAGGGCCGCGCTCAACAATTCGCATACCTCCGTATCCTCATCGACGATAAGAAGTTTCGCTGCAGGGATCACGCCAGGATCCATTGCTGCTTCCAACTTGTCAAAGCTTTGCCGATCGATCACATGCTCGATCCGATTGTAAAGCTCCTCTAAGCTGTAAGGTTTCTTAATAAACTCCTCCACCCCGAGCCGTTCGCATTCCTCCTGCTTATCGTGGATCGCTGTCAGCACAATGACTGGCAAGGTCGGCTGATACCGGCGGATGGACCGGAGAACCTCCAATCCTCCCATACCCGGCATCTTTAAATCCAAAAGCACCAAATCGAGTTTATGCCCGCATTCTTGGATGATCTTTAAGGCCTCGATCCCGTTTCCAGCCGTCACGGTCATGTACCCCATGGGTTGGCAAACTTTGGAAATAAACCACAGCACATTCGGCTCGTCATCCACAATCAATATGGTCCCCTTGGAATCCGGTAGGTGAGTCATGTCGATTATCCTTTAACCATGAGCAGGTTGATAATTTTGGTAATCACTTTTTCCAAATTGACGGGCTTCGTATAATAGGCAGCGACACCAATCTGTTTTTCGATGCGTTCCCTTGTCGCACCGTCCTCCCAACCCGTCATCACGATAAATTTCGTATCCGGCAACGTTTTCTTTAATTCGATCAACGCCTCCTCCCCATTTATCCCCGGCATCCGTAAATCGAGCAGGATCACGTGGGGTTTTTCTGACTTGGCAATTTCGATGCCTTGGGCTGCCCGTATGGCGGAGAAAAATTCGATGTGATTAAAATTCTCAAACGCTTTGGTGAAAAAATGAACAATGTCTTCTTCGTCATCCACCATCAATACCTTGTACCGATTCTGAATCTCACTCATGGTTTCATCCACACAGAACTCGGGAAAAAGATACAAAAGGTCGTGCCTTTGCCAATTTCGCTATGAACCGCAATCCTCCCTCCAAAACGCTGAATGAACTCGCGCACAATAAAAAGACCGAGCCCGAGGTGGCTACCTTTCATAGGCCGATGCTCCGAATCCTGAGAAACAAATTTGGTCGTAAAAAAGGGGTCGAAAATTTTATCCAGATTTTCCTTCGGGATACCGACCCCGGTATCCTGAACCACCACTTCAAGTTCCCCATCTTGAACTCTGCCGCCTACCGTAATTTTGCCATTCTGCTCCACGGCCTGACGGGCATTGACCAATAGATTCAAAAAGACATCCTCGAGAATATGCAGATCAGCCCGGATCAACGGCAGATCCTCGGCAAAAGCTTTTTCGACCTTAATATTGTAGTAATTCAGCTCGGCCTCAAGAAACGAAAGGGCCATCTCCGCAGCCTTTTTCAGATCGACCGCCTCGATTTTAAGCTCCCGCGGTTTTTTAGCAAAACTCGAAAGCCGTTCGATCACCGCATCCGCCCGCGACACGTTTTCTTCCAAAATATCGAGCGTCTTAAAAATTTCTTCCTCAAGCTGCAGGCGGTCCATTTTATC
>JAMWDC010000157.1:3488-5666 GCA_023819025.1 Candidatus Omnitrophota bacterium
TCTATTCATCTTCAGCATCCCGATACCCACCTTGATATGGTTCAGCGGATTCTTGATTTCGTGGCTGATCCCGGCCGAAAGGGTCCCGATGGCCGCCATCTTTGCCTGTTGGGCAAAATCAATCTGACTTTTCTTGAGAATATCATAAAGCCTCGCGTTGCTGAGGGCAATGGCCATCTGGCCGGCGGCATGCGATAGGAAATCCAGTTCTTCCTGGGTATATTCCTCCTCCGACTTTTTCTTGCCTAAGGTCAGAATACCGATCAGATCCTGCTGAACAAACAACGGAATGACAAGAACCGCGGATAAATCTTCAAGCATTCGGACGGGCAAAGCAGACGGCTTCGACATTTCGTCCAAATTCTCCAAATGGAGAATTTTATTCGTTTCGGAGAAATACCGGATCAAAGCATCTTCTTTCCCCAACTGAAAATCCTTATGCTTCACCCCAAACGCATCTAACAATTGATAGCGGCTTCCGCCTTCGTCTTGGATGAAGATGCTGGCGGACTTCAGCCGCAGGGATCGTTCCAGAACGGATAGGATGGTTCTACCGACTTGTCCGATATCGAGGATGGTGATGATATTTTTAGAAAGGCGATTCAAGATAATCTTTATGCCCTCTTTTTTTGGGAAAAGATACTTGTCGGCCAGATTCACGAAAAATTTGCGCGTCGGATCGTAGAGCAGGATTGCAATCACCATCGTCATCATCCCCGCCATTTTCGAAGGGATCGCCAAAAACCGCTCGCCGTACCCCTGCACGGCGGCTGCCACCATCAACACCATGGCCAGGAGGCCGCCGAAAACCAGAACTTGTTTAAAAATTGCTTCGATGTCCAAACCCCGATGACGGCTGATCACGTAAGTCAAAATCATCAGGGATGCTAGCATGGGAATGACACCGACCGGATAAGGCTCGAACCCGTAGCACGCCAAAAAATCGACTGCCGACAGAAAATACAGGAGAAGCGCAAGTATGATATATCTTGTTTGATTACGGCGATTCTGATACCGGCTCTTTTTATAATCCGAAAGTAAAAGTGAAAAGGCCCTAAAAACGAGGAAGAGGGCTGCAAGGAGATAAACGGGGTGGAGAGGACCAGCTTCCGGATAAAAACCCCAGTCGAACGGGTGGTAACCGCTTACAAAGAAAGGTGTCAACCACAGAACGACCAGAAAGACAAAAGCCAACCCATAAGCCGACATAAAATAGAGTTTGTCCTGACGGGACCCCACATACTTGACAAAGAAGTGATACATGGTAACGGGGATAAAAATGACGGCGGAATACCCAATCTTCAAGATCAGGGTTATTTCAGCATGCGATTTGACATGGAATAAAAAAAACCAGCAGGCCTGGCTACAAAAAACCAGAAAACATGAAATCCCTAAGGTCAGGTTTAAAATCGTCCGATTTTTTCTCGACCAAACCATCAAACCCAAAACCAAGCATATCACTGAACTGACAGCAGGAAATACCGCATACGAATTCATCTCAGGCCCCGCAGACCCCGTATTTTAAATTCGTTGTTCCGAAGTTCTTTCATTATACCTTTAATTTCACAGATTTCTATAACCAACAACGATCGTAATAACTCTTCCTAAAAACTCTTGAAATGCAATTTGGCGTCAGGAATTACGAACGGCACAATCCAGCTTCCTGATCCCGGAACGATCCAGTGTTTGGCGAAGATCCTCGATATCAACCCTAAAACCGGAGTCTACCCCAACCGCCTGTCCGGGACCGGTAGCCGCGGATGTCGCGGGGACCCCGTTGAGATAATAGTATTCGATACCCATTTGTTCACACATGGGCCCAACAGGTCGGATCGACAAAATCTGGTTTAAAAATTTCGATCAGCTTCGCGCCGGTGCGGGAAAAGACAACGTGACGCAGGCCTGGTCCGTGCGGCCCTAAGATAACCTCCGCATCTTTAAACAGCGATACCCGCTCTTTAAAAGAAAGATCTTGAGTTCGTACCTTTTTAAATCCGTAACCGTCCAGAAAATGCCAAAGTTCATCCTCGTTGAGAAGTCGTCGATACATGGAAAAATGTTGCGGAAGATATATCCGGGCACTGACCCCGACCGTGCGAATCCCGCCAGAGGCTTGAGGAAATGAAAATTTGTTCCTTAAAAATTCGAAAACCCACGCCGGTTTGTTAAAGTCCGTCC
>JAMWDC010000158.1 GCA_023819025.1 Candidatus Omnitrophota bacterium
CTGGCGCTGTCAAAGAAGCCGCACAGCCGAACAAGACGCCGATTGCCTTGATGAGCACGCCGGACAGCATGGCCGATATCGGCGCAGGAGCTGAAGGATGGGCATCGGGCAACCACGCATGAAAAGGAACGAGCGCTGCCTTCAGACCGAATCCCATGATCAATAAGGCCGTGACCGCCAACAAGATCCGGCTTCCGCTTTTCTGAACCAAAACAGCCGCCATATCCGCCATGTTCAAGGTCGAGGTAAAACTATACAAAAACACAATGCCGAGCAGAATAAAATAGGAACCCACAGAACTCATCACCGCATATTTGAAGGAGGCCTCCAGTTCATGACGCTCCGTACCAAACGCCACCAAGGCGTAACTGGCGATCGAGGCTATTTCCAAAAACACAAACAGGTTAAAAATATCCCCCGTCACAATCACCCCATTCATCCCCGCAATCGTTAAAAGAAACAACGTGTAAAACTGCCATTTGGCCGTGTATCGTTCCATGTAACAGATCCCATAGAGGGCGATACAACATGTCACCAAATTCACGGTCACCAGCATAAAGGCCGACAGACTATCCAGCACCATCGCAATACCTATCGGAGGCTTCCAGGCGCCGACACTATAGACAAGTGTTCCGTGGATATTGGCTTCGCGGACTGCAAGGATAGAAAGACAGAATAAACAAAGCGTGGTGAGATTCCCGAAGATATCAGGAACCCGTTTCATCCTTTCACCGACGATAGAAACCAAAAAGGCACTCGCCAGCGGGATCACCACAAAAAGCGGTATCATTTGACTCGAAAGATTCATCCTCTAAGTTCCCTGATTTTTGTAATATCAAACGTTCCGTATTTCTCATAGATTCTCATCGCAATCCCCACCAGCAATGCCATGGAGGCAAGCCCAATGACAATGGAAGTAAGCACCAAGGCCTGAGGAAGGGCATCCACCATATTCGTAATTTGAGTGTCCGGCGAATAGATCGGCGCGCGGCCTTCGATGCGGTAAGCGACGAGAATAAAAAACAAATTCACCGCATATTCGGCGATCGTCAAACCGATAATGATTTTGATGATATTCCGTTTACGCAATACACAATAGAGCCCGATGCAAAACAAGACAAGGCACAGATAATAGGCCATCATTTTTTCTGCTCCGATTCAAATTTCAGAATGACCAAGGCGATAAAGATGGAAAAAAGTCCGGCGCCGACCTTTAGGCTAATCGCAATATTGCAAAAAGGAATAATACCGGCGCTGAACAACCGGAAGGGTTCCCCCTTCGCGATAAAATTAAGGAAGAAATACCCCCCTGCAAATCCGAGCAGGGCAATCGCCAGAAAAATCATGGCGCCCATCCCTTCAAATAAGGAAATCGCCGCCTGCGGCACTCTCTTAAACGCCACATCTTTTCCGTATGCCAACATCAAATGCACAAAAGACAGAGCAACAATCACACCGCCCGCAAAACCGCCGCCGGGCGATATGTGACCGTGAGAAAAAATGTAGATGCCGTAAAGAAGAATCAAACCCACCGTCAGTCGGGTAATCGTCTTGACAATCAGCGTCATACCCGGTTCATGTTCTCTACACATAGGGGCTAGTCTCCCTTTTCCGTCTCTTCTTGCCTTTTTCTTCCGACCCGCCGCATCACCGTCATCACACCGAGAACGCCCGTAAAGATTACCGTGGCCTCCCCCAAAGTATCGTAGGCCCTGTAATCGAGGATGATCGCCGCGACAAGGTTCGTCGCCCCTGTCTTAAGCAACCCCTCCTTCAGATAAACCTCGGCCACACGCATGATCGGATAACCAAACGGCGGAAGATCCTTTAAGGCTTCAATCGATACGTATAAAAAAACCGCAATAAACGCTAAAGTAATGATGCTGTTTAAAAGCCATCTCCCGGACGTCGAGAATGGAAGATCCTTGCGGATCGTTGCCCGAATCAAGATAATCAAACACAGGATTTCGACCACGAGCTGAGTGATCGCGAGATCCGGCGCTTTAAGCACGAGAAAGGTAATCGAAAGGGCCAAGCCCACTGCGCCGACGGCCACAACCGAAGAAAGCAGGTCCTTGACTTCGATCGCGATAATCGCCCCCGCAATCATGAAGATCAGCAGCACATAAAGATCAACCATATTTTTACCTGATGAGTAATAGATAAAACAGTATTCCCAAACCTAATAAACACCATGCCAGATAGGTGGGAAGGACTCCATTGTGGAGATAACTCAAAAATTTATTAAACCCAAAAGTTATTTGAGTCCCCACATCGTAAAGATCAAATATCTTCTTTTCGGCCAGCCGGTAAATAATTTTCAATGGCCCGATTTCCTGAATCGTATTATAGAATTCCGTCCCCGAAACCCGCATGTCTGGATGATTCTTGATGAGCTCTCCGCCTACAAAGGTCTCTGTCTCCCTGGTTTTAGTCATCGAACCCAGAAAATAAATCACGAATCCCAAAATAATGCCCGCCAATATCAAGATCGTGGCCAAACTCGCCTGCCACATTCCTAAAAAGGTAACGCCTTCGCCCAAGCCAGGAAGGATAAACATTTTCAATGGAACCGGATAAGCAAACACTCCAAAGAAAATACACAAAGAGGCCAGGGTTAGAGCTGGAATCAGCATCATCGGACCGACGTCGCGGGTTTGGGGAATTGTTCCTTTTTGTTCCTGAAACGACTGACCGAGAAAAACCGCGTGGATTAATTTCATGAAACTGGCTAACGTAAGGGCACTTCCAAACATCGCTGCAACAAGCCAGAGAATCCAAAGATAGCCGCCAGCCTTAGCCGTTTCGATAATCCCCTGATACACCATCCACTTGGAAGCAAACCCATTAAGAGGCGGAATGCCCGATATGGCAAATGCCGCCACTAAAAAGGACAAAAAGGTAATCGGCATCACTGTGCCCAAAGCACCCAGTTTGGCTAAATCAGTTGTTCCGGTTCTTTTTTCTACGGCGCCAGCGCCAAGGAATAGACATGCTTTATAAATTGCATGGTTCAGCATATGAAATAAACCGCCTGAGATTCCAACAGAATTTCCCGTCCCGATTCCCAAGACCATGTACCCCACCTGGCTGACGGCATGATAACCCAACAGTTTCTTGAAATCATGCTGGACCAGCGCCATCATCACGGCAGCCACAATCGTGACACTACCAACGATCATGAGAACAGTATTCATCGCAAGATTCATCTGAAACATATCCAAAGAGAGTCTTGTCAGAAAATAGATGCCCAACAGTTTATCCAAAGATGCAGGTAAATAGGCCGTCACTGGGATCGGTGCATCCTGGGCAGTATCCGGAACCCAGGTATGAAACGGCATCGCACCTGCTTTGGCAAAAGCGCCTGCGGCGAGGCATCCGTAGGCCAAAATGGCAGCCTTTGAACTGAGTGTCAAACTTATTTCGTCCATCTGGAAGGATCCCTGCAGACGCCATAGGATTGAGATCCCCAACAGCATCAACGCATCCGTACCGCCGATGATGATAAAGGTCTTCTTCGCCGTATAGGAAGTCCGTTCGGAATCTCCAAAAAGAATTAATAAGTAGAGCAGGAATCCTAGAAAACCCCAAAGAACCAAGAAGAGAACCAAATGATTCGAGAAAACCACCCCCAGAGAAGCCAGCATGGTGAAAATCAAATATAGGTAATAAGAAATCAATCCCTTTTTCCCTTTCATAAATCCGATGGAATACATCAGTGTCAGGGCGGAAAAGAAAACAACAAACCCCCCGATAAAAAGCGAAAGATGATCAAACCTGAACCACTGAGTATCCATTTTGACTCTTTGTTTACCTTTTGTATTTTTCTCTCAACTTTTCCGTCTTCTCTTGAGACAGCCGAATTAAATCTTCGCCGGTATAAATTTTTTTGCCTTTAACATCTCGGACAGCCATTCTTTCCGTACAGCAATAACAGGGATCAATGGCGGCCAAGATGATCGTTGCATCCGAAATGGCTTCACCGACAACCGTCGCTTTATAAGTCGGAAGATTCATAAACGTCGGCGCCCTGACTTTATGGCGTACCGGACGATTCGTTCCGTCACTTCGCACATAATGGAAAGTCTCACCCCGGGGGGCTTCATGAACCCCAATGCCTTCCCCGGGAGGAATATCTTTAATTCTGGCATCGATCTCGCCTGAAGGAAGATTTAAAAGGCAGTCCTTCATGATCTTGATGGACTCAAACATTTCTAAGACTCGAAGAACGACTTTATCAAAGACATCGCCGTTTTGAGTCACGATCATGTCCCATCCCGTCTTATCATACGCCGCATAAGGGGCGTTCTTTCTCACGTCGCGGGCAATACCCGAAGCCCGGGATGTCGGTCCCAGGGCCCCGAAACTTAGTGCCTCTTCTTTAGTCAGGATCCCAATTCCTTTTGTGCGGGCATGTAACACAGGATCATCTGCGACTGCCTTCTTGAGCATGTTTAACGTTGGTATGATCGAATCGATTTTCTTGAGGACCCCGGGTATATCCTCTGACTTGATATCACGCCGGACACCGCCGGGCTTAAACATCGCATAATTATTGCGATTGCCGGATAAAATCTCCATCACATCCAAAATTTCTTCACGCAATTTCCAGGCCCACATATAAACTGTATTGTACCCGAGAAAATGCCCCGCGAGGCCGAGCCATAATAGATGGGAATGAATCCTCTCGCCTTCTGCGATAATGGTCCGTATATATTTTGCACGATCCGGAACTTCGACCGGGATAATATCTTCTACGGCCTGGGTATAAGCGAACGGATGGCTTGTGGAACAAATACCGCAGATTCTTTCGATCACAAAAGTCGATTGGTCAAATGTTTTCATCTCGGAGAGCTTTTCGATCCCGCGATGGTTATATCCGATCCGAACATCAATGGCGACTACTTTCTCGCCTTCCACCGTGAGCGAAAAGAATTCAGGTTCCTCTTGTAACGGATGATAAGGTCCGATAGGGATGATCGTCTTCGTCATCTGTCAACTCCGCGATCCCGGATAGCTGTTGAATCCCATTCCTTGTAATCCCTCCGCAAAGGATAAACACCGTCCGGCCATTCATCCGGCAGAAGAAGCCTGCGTAAATCAGGATGGCCTTTGAAATGGATTCCCAAAATTTCGTGCATTTCCCGCTCGATCCAATTGGAGGCTTCAAAAATAGATGTCAGGGACTCGATTTCCGGATGGGCTTTGTCCAATTTCACCCGGTAGGAAATCAATAAATTGATATCTTCAACCGTAAAATGATATAGGATTTCAAAATGAAAACGCATATCCACTCCCGAAGCAATATTGAACCTTGCGCCTAAATCCCGGAAGGTGTAACCGGCAATTTTTTTGATGGCCTCCGGTTTAATCCCGATATAGACCCGCTTGGGCGACTTATCAAAAATATCGATAATATCGCCCTTAAACCTTTCTTGCAGATCCTTTAAAACACCTTCGCGCGTCAGCACCTAATCCATTATCCTTGATTTTTAACGGTTTTCTTCGAAGCCTGCTCGGCATTCGCCTTGACCTTCTCAATCAGTTTCACGGCGCCTGCGATGATCGCTTCCGCTTTCGGCGGACAGCCTGGAATATAAACATCCATAGGAATAATATGATCCAAAGCAACAGGACAACTG
>JAMWDC010000159.1 GCA_023819025.1 Candidatus Omnitrophota bacterium
ATCATCACGAAAGGTTACAAATTCCTTGGCCACCAAATTCATGCCGTCATGCAGTGAACTCACCAGGCAGAAATCGGCCAGTTTGTAAAAATTGCGGACTGCCTCCGGCCTGTGGTGTTCTTTCAGAAAAAGAATCGGGCGATAGTTATTATTTTGGTATTTGGCGTTAATTTTCTGCACCAGTTCGTCCACTTCCCGCAGATGATTTTGATAACCCGGGATCAAGATGCGGGAAGGTGCCCCAAGTTCTACAAACACTAATTCGTTCTGATACTGTGGGTACTTTTCAAGGACCCGTTCAATGGCTCGAAAGCGCTCAAGAAGACCTTTGGTGTAATCGATACGGTCAACCCCAACACCTATTTTTTTCCCCTCTAATCCAAAATTCTTTTTTATCTTCTTCAATTCCTCCTGGGAATCGGTAAGACTTTTGTTGTCAGAAGAATAAGCAACGCTGATGGGAAACGGTCGGACATAACTTGTTTTCCCGCCCCGGATGACTCCGAAATTTGTCCAGTCGATCCGCGACTCAAGGGCGCGGTCCACGGTATCCAAAAAGTTATTACAGTGGTATTGAGTGTGAAATCCGATAAGATCACTCCCAAGCATTCCTTCCAAGATCTCCTCCTGCCAAGGACATATTCCGAATGCTTCCGGATTCGGCCAGGGGATATGCCAGAAAAGGACCATCTTGACATCGGGGCGCACTTCTTTAACCAATTTGGGGAGAAGCGCAAAGTGATAATCCTGAACCAGGATCACGGCGGGAGAATCATCCAATTCTTCCAGCAAAGCATCGGCGAATTTTTGATTGACCTTCTGATACTGCTTCCAATCCTCCATGCGAAATATCGGACGGACATGACTGATATGACAAAGCGGCCACAAACCTTCATTGGCAAATCCATAATAGTAACCTTTTTCCTCTTCTTCGCTCAACCACACTCGTTTTAAGAGATAGGAAGGTTCCCAAGGTGGAACTTGCAATCGGTCTTTCTGATCTACGGTTTCGTGATCGGCATCACCCGCACCGTGAGCAATCCACATTCCGCCCACGGCCTGCATCACAGGATTAAGCGCCGTCACCACCCCGCTTGCCGGCGTAATACACTCGATTTCATTTCCCTTCTTACGATGGACGTAAGGTTCACGGTTGGCAATAACGTAAAGTTGTTTACCCCCTAATTTTGAGAGCAGATAATCCTTAAGGCGTTCCTTTGTCCAAATGGTCCCTTCCGCATTGACGATGCGTGACTGTTCCACCAAATCCAACCGGGCGGCTTTAAGACTCGAAGCCATATGACTGACGGAAAGCAGCAATCTTTCAATGTCACCCTTCTCTTTCAAAGCCAAAGACGGAGGAGGCATCTCCCCAAAGGTTGCCTTTCTCACTAATTCGGCAATGCGCGCGATAGGCCCTGTGACACTCCAGCGAACAACGATAAGGGTAATTACCGAAAGGATAAGTGCCAAGATTGAAAATGTAATCGCGGAATTTTTCCAATATTCATTGATCTGTCGGACGATAAAGGTGCGGTCATGGATTAACCCCAAAGCGCCAACGATCGTGTCTCCCTTAACAAGAGGCACCGAATAATAATTAACATCCCGTCCGTTCCATTTGCTGTTTATATCAACCGAGGTATTTTCTTCGATGGCTCTGTTTGACTCTTTCCGGAACAACTCACCCCCCTCTAAATCGGGGGGCAAAGATATGCGTTGATTCTCTTTCATATCCACGATGAGGCCGATAAGTCTTTTGTGCCCTTGGAATTTTTCGATAAATTTTTTGATCCGGTCCGGTTCTTCTGTACGCTCCAAATAGGATTCAATGGCCTCTTTAAAAATCTTGGCTAACACTGCAGCCCGAAGTCTTAATTCCTCATTTAACCGTTTTTCCTCATTGTGAGCTTGAAAATAGGTAAAAAAAGCGACCACCAAGGCCGTACTGATCAGAAGAGAAATGATTAAACGAAACGTAATCTTCACCGCTGGCTCCCTTCAATAAAAAACAAAGCCGCCTCCGACTCTGCGTCAGATGGCGGCCCGACCATCAATGAATAAACCTCTAGCTTCCTGAATGCTAGACCCTGATCGTTTTTAGCATCCCTGCATTTAAATTTTAAAACTGGCCCTGACGAAAAGCAAGCTTTTTAAGATTTTTAGATTTAGGGTTTGATTTTAAAAGCGAGTTCGGCGATTTGAATGGCATTCAAGGCAGCGCCTTTGCGGAGCTGGTCCCCGCTCACAAAAAGGGCGATGCCGTTTTCAACCGAGGGATCTTCGCGGAGCCGCCCGACCAAGACTTCATCGCGGCCCGTGGCTTCAATCGGCATGGGGAAATAATTCTTCTCGCGATCGTCGACCAAACGGACACCCGGCGCCTCACGGAGTACTTGCCGAACCTCATCCAGCGAAATCTTCCGTTCGCACTCAATGAACAGGGCTTCCGAGTGGGCGCGAAGGATGGGAATGCGAATAGCGGTTGCCACAAGCCGGATCGCATCATCGTGGAAGATTTTCCGGGTCTCCCGCATCATTTTAATTTCTTCTTCGCAAAAACCATCATCTTTAATGGCGCTGTTATGGGAAAACAAATTGAAAGCGATTTGGTACGGAAAAACTTTCTTCGTAGGCGTTCTACCCTCCAAGACTTCGCGTGTTTGATTTTTCAATTCCTCCATAGCCATCCGACCTGCACCGCTAGTGGCCTGATACGTAGCCACCACGATCCTGCCGATCTTGGCGACACGGTAGATCGGAAAAAGCGGCACCAGCATGATGATGGTCGAACAATTTGGATTGGCAATCACACCGTGGTGTTTGAAAATATCCTCCGGATTGATTTCTGGAATCACCAGAGGAACGTCCGGGTCCATGCGGAAAGCGCTCGTGTTGTCTATCATCAGGGCGCCGGCCTTGACTACATGGGGCGCCAGCTGCCGGCTGACGGCACTCCCGGCACTTGAAAGTACCAAATCGACGCCTTCAAAGGAATTCGGTTTTGCTTCTTCGATCGCATACTCCGTTTCCCGAAACCTGATCCATTTTCCAGCCGATCTTCCGGATGCCAATAATTTCAAACGGGCTATCGGAAAGTTTCTCTGTTCAAGGATCGATAGAAATTCCTCGCCGACAGCACCTGTAACTCCCAATATCGCAACATTCAACTCTTTCACCTGGCTCACCTCAAATTTTCAGTTTTACTGTCTGAGTTTTACATAGATTTTCCCCTCCCGAACTCTCCCTACAAGGGGAAGAGGAAAGAAAAGTCGGACAGTAAAATTAGTATCTCAAGCTTTTATTTTCGACGCAACTAAATCGCCCATTTCGGAGCAACTCACCGCGCACATACCCGGCTGATAAATATCCGCGGTGCGGTATCCGTCCGCTAGGGTCTGTTCCACCGCCCTTTCGACGGCTTGAGTCAATTCCAATAAATGAAAACTGTATTCCATCATCATGGCGACTGAAAGAATTGCGGCTATAGGATTCCCCTTGTTCTGTCCAGCGATATCCGGCGCAGATCCGTGCACGGGTTCGTAAAGCGCATGGTGGTCCCCTAGCGATGCGGAAGGCAGCATGCCGATTGAACCCGTCAACATGGCGGATTCGTCACTCAGAATATCACCAAACATATTCGTCGTCACGATCACATCGAATTGTTTAGGATCCCGGATCAGCTGCATAGCGCAATCGTCTACATACCGGTGTTCCAGCTGAATATCGGGATAGCTACGATGGACGTCGGTCACAACTTTCCGCCACAACTGGCTTGATTCCAGAATATTGGCTTTATCCACCGAAGTCACCTTCTTTTTACGCCGCCTGGCAAACTCAAAGGCCTTGCGGGCAATTCGATCCACCTCGCCAGTGGTGTAAACCTCTGTATTGATTCCTTTTTGGCCCCCTCCCGGAATATCTTCGATGCCCCGCATATCGCCAAAATAAATCCCGCCGATGAGCTCGCGCAAGATGAGAAAATCTACACCCCGGACAATTTCCTCCTTCAGGGGAGAATTCCCAACCAGACTTGGAAACATCCGGACAGGTCTTAAATTGGCGAAAACCTGAAGGCCCTTTCGAAGTTCAAGTAGGGCCCTCTCGGGCCGGATCGAGGAATCCAAGGAATCCCATTTCGGACCGCCCACCGCTCCGAGAAAAACCGCATCCGAACCCTGAGCAAGTTTGAGGACCTCCGGCGTCATCGGAACACCCCAACGATCAACCGCAACACCTCCAATTAGCGCTTCGTCGATTTCGAAAACAAGATGATAGACTTCGCCCAGCTTGCGAATGATTTTGACCGCCTGTTCGCTGACTTCAACACCAATACCGTCTCCGGGGAAGACGCAAATTTTGTACATGCATCCCTCTAAAAAAGAATAAAGAGTAGCCAGTAGGATGATGGAGAGAAAAATACGATGGAGGAACACCGCGGATTTCAGTTACAATTCTCTCTCGTCTCTACTTTCTACTCTCTGCCTTCGACGATTCAACGACCTTGCTTACCGCAAGAGACCACTCGCGAAAAGAAAAGCTATTTTTTGATCTCGCGGTTTTTGCTCTGAGAAATCATCTCGTACAGATGGATAAATTTTTTCGCCGACGCGTTCCATGAGAAGTCGCATTTCATGGCATTTTTGACAAGTTGGCCCCATGCCTTTTCGTTTCGGTAGATCGATAAGGCATGTTTCAACGTACGCATCAAGGCTTCGCTGGAATACTCCTGAAAAAGGAAACCGTTGCCCTCCCCGGTCTCGGGATGGAACTCATGAACGGTATCCGCCAGCCCGCCGGTCGCCCGGACTATAGGAATCGCCCCATACCGCATCGCAATCAACTGTCCCAAACCGCAAGGCTCGTAATAGGACGGGAAAAGCATTATATCGCAACCGGCGTAAATCCGGCGTGCCATGGCTGCATCAAAAAGAATGTGAATCCCGAATTGTCCGCGGTTTCTTTTTGCGATTTCGCGCAAAAGCTGATGGTATTTTTCTTCTCCGGTCCCGAGCAAAACAAACTGAAACCCGAGCTGAGCGATTTCCGCCAAGGCTGGGATGAGGACATTGATTCCTTTCTGATCCACGAGGCGCGAAATAACACCGATCAGGGGAAGTTTAAAATCAACCCACAGATCGTTTTCTTTTTGAAGCTCGCTTTTATTTTTGTATTTCTTTTGAATCGATTGAATGTTATAGTGGGAAAAAATATTTTCGTCGGTGTCTGGGTTCCAATCGTCAAAGTCAATTCCGTTGATAATCCCGAAAAGGTGATCCTTGCGCAAACGCAGGACGCCGTCGAGCCCGCAGCCGAACTCCTTGGTCTGAATCTCCTGAGAATAACGTTCGCTCACCGTGGTAATCGCATCCGCATAGACCAATCCGCCTTTTAAGAAACTTACCTTGCCGTAGAACTCCAGCTTCTCAAGTTTAAACAATTCCCATCCCAGACCCGTCAGCGGCATAGAATCTGGCGGAAAATTTCCCTGGTACCCCAGATTATGAACAGTAAACACGGTTTTGGCCTTCGCAAAAATAGGCCGGTCCGCATAAATTGTCTTCAGATAAACGGGGATCAGGCCCGTCTGCCAGTCATGGCAATGAATCACATCTGGTTTAAAATCAA
>JAMWDC010000160.1 GCA_023819025.1 Candidatus Omnitrophota bacterium
CGAATTCCTTAAGAATTTTAAATGTAATATCCTTACTTTCCTTGACATTCGGTTCATCAAACGGATTGATACCCAAAACCGCACCGGCGCAAGCTACGGCAATTTCCCATCGCAAAAATTCAGCTCCGAGCATCATCTTATCCGGCCATTCTATTTCTATCACCGGAAACCCGGTTTTACGGATGGTTTGAATTCGTTTTGACAAAACTGGCTTGGTCTCTCCCTTCAATTTTAAAACGACAAAAACCCGATCTTCTCCGTAAACTACCGGCGGACCCGGATCTTCACCCACGATGGGAATCAGTCCCTTTCCCTCTTTCCCCGTACTCTCGGCAATCAACTGCTCCAACCACGAGCTGAAAGGTCTTAGGGATTTTGTCGTCCAAATAGTCACTTTATCTTTCCCCTGTTTGGCCAATTCCCCAAGCACAAAACCCAGCCAGATGGCTGGATTTTTTTCAACCCGCAGTTCCGATTCCGTCATTTGGCACAGGGCACTGGCTCTCTGATTCAAGATCCGGATATCAATACCGACTAAAGACGCAGGAACCAAACCGAAATAAGAAAGGGCAGAATACCGCCCCCCGATATCCGAAGGATTGAGGAAGATTTTGCGAAAGTTTGTCTGCCGCGCCAAGGATTCGAGGGGCGAACCCTCATCTGTGATGGCGATAAATTGACGACCCGCGTTGCCCTTGACGCGATGGGAGACTTTTTCATAAAAATACCGAAATTGCGAAGCCGTTTCAATGGTCGTTCCGGACTTACTCGCCACAATAAAAAGAGTGGTTTTATACGTTATGGATTTTTCCAATTTTATGATCGTCCCCGGATCTGTCGTATCCAAAACATGGAATCGCGGCCTCTGGCCCGGACGCCTTATAATCAGGTCCATAATCTCGGGTGCTAGACTCGAACCGCCCATCCCCAGAAGGACAACATCCCGGATGCCTTCCGCCTTCAGCTGATCCCGTAATTGATCCAATTTATAGAGTTTGCTCAGGATCCAATCGCTGACGCGGAGCCAGCCCAAACGGCGATTGATAATCATCTGATGGACTTCATCCGCCGTCCAAAGGGTGGGATCTTTCCTAAATAGCCTCTCCACGAAATCTCCTCGTTTGACAAGAGGTAATTCGACGAGGGTTCGGGGTTGCGTACCCTTTGAATACACAACCTTCGATAGAACCTTTTTCCCTCCTTCACACGCGACTCTCTTTTCAATCGTGCGTATGAGGGAATCGAACGAATCACGAAAGGCTTTTGTCCCCTGCCGTTGGAGGATTTCGCCGACTTCATTCAAAAGGATCCCGAGAGATTCCAGGGCTTGAATGGTTTGATGCGCCCCTTCCATGTCTTCCTCAATGCTGTTGGGCCGAATACGGCCGTGATCCAGGAGGGCATTCAGTGTCGCGTCCGGCATCGTGTTGACAGTATCTTTACCCACTAAATTCTCAACATAGATTAAATCCGGGTAATTTGGATTCTTCGTGCTTGTACTTCCCCACAAAACTTTTTGGACCCTTGCGCCCGCCGCCTTGAGGTGTACAAAGGCCGGGTTTGAAAAGATCCTTTTAAATTCCTGATAAATCAATTTTGAATTTGCACACGCTGCCTTTCCTTTAAGACTGCTCAACCGGGATTTTCTCGAGTCCTCCGTCGTTTGTTGCTGCAGGATGTCGAGTTTCTTATCGATCATCGTGTCAATCCGGCTGACAAATATGCTGGCGACCGAGTGAACCCCGCGGATATCCCTTCCCTTAGCCCACAACTCCCTCAGCCCCGCCAAATAAGCATGAGCAACATCACGATATTGCTCAATAGAAAAGATCAGAGTCACATTGATATTAATTCCGTTCCCGATCAAACGCCGGATGGCCCGGATGCCGTCCGGCGTCGCGGGGACCTTAATCATGACATTCGGCCGTCGGACTGCACAGAAAAGTCGGGTGGCCTCTTGAAACGTCGCCTCCTCATCGTAGGCCAAGGCTGGCACGACCTCTAAACTAACGAATCCATCTTCACCTTGGGTTTTGCGGTAAATGGGACCAAAAAGATCGCAGGCATCCCGGATATCTTGAATGGTTAAGGAATCATAAATTTCAAATACGGATTTTCGCTGTCGTATCATCCGTCGAATTTCGGTTTCATAACCACCTTGTGGATTCCCCATGGCCAGATCGAAAATGGTTGGATTGGAGGTCACCCCTAAAATACCCGATTCCTCGATTAAGGTTCGCAGCATTCCGGACCGGATCAGCCTCCGGCTGATATTATCAAGCCACGGACTCTGCCCTGCTTGACGAAGTTCATGGGTTGGAAGCAACCTCGCCTTGAACGTCATCGGTTGAAATCATCCTCCTCGATAATGTTTGGTATGAAGGAAGTCTGGTTAGGGTAGTAGCATATCAAAAAATCGATGCGTGTGGTATCAGGAAAAATTCAGAAAAAAATTTGCCCTCTGGAGCACAAAAACTTCCCGCGTTAACTGGACTTCGACAAAGGATGGGTCATGCCGGAAGAAGATTACGAAACATCCAAAATTCAGGCAGTCAACGACCGGCCCTTACCGAGGAGGATTTCACCGCAGGGAGATACATTTTTTCGATATACTCCTGAAGCATCCGGTCGGTGTTAAAATATTGGGTCAACGTGCGAATCGATTCTTTCATCATCGCAACCCAACCGCGGGAAAAGTAGATCGGACCGGAAATTCCAAATTCGAATTTACTGCTGAGTTCCTGGCTCACGGGAGTCAGCTCGTCCAGACGCCCCGTCCGTTCAAAATAAAGAGGCAGAATAGTCCGCTCAAGCAGCGTGTAAAGAGCATTTCGGTCATTGTCGGTATTTTCGAGTTGGCCGCTTCCGAAAATCCAGCCGTTTTTGCCGTGTCGAATCCCCTCCGGAACCCAGCCATCCGAGATTGAAACATTCAGCACCCCGTTCATCCCCGCTTTCATACCGCTTGTGCCGCTGGCTTCCTGAGGTCGAATCGGATTGTTCAACCAGATATCGACACCCGCCTCCAAGTATCGAGCCAGGTCAATGTCATAGCCTTCGATAAAAACCAGCTGGGCTATAAAATTCTTCTCCCGCGCCCTTTGTTCTAAGCGTTCGGCCACGGAAACGATCTTCTTGATTTTCTCGTAACCTTCATAGTTATTGGGATGGGGTTTACCGGCAAACAGAACATAAACGGGCTTTCCGTACTTCCGGTAGGCATGCTCAACAAAACTTAAGAACCTACTCTCGTCATCGATCAACATGGTCGTGCGTTTGTAGAAGGCAAAGCGCCGGGCGAATCCGATCATGAACGAATCCGCCGTCAATACGGCCAGCGTTCGATCATGGATCTCCTGGCTGTCACATCCTTCCCTGAGCAATTGATAAGCAACTCGCTCACGGATCTTCTCGATCAGTTTGATCTTAAATTCAAGATGCAGCGACCATATCTTTTCGTCGGGAATATCCTGAACGTGCTCCAACCCGCCGTAGGAATCGATCAGATACCTCAAAACGGGTTTCTGCCAATAAGGCACATGCACGGCGTTCGTCACGTGCCCGATCGGAACGTTTTTCCCCGAACCGTCATACACCCCCCACACATAACCCCACATCTTGCGGCACACCTCGCCATGAAGCGCGCTCACACCGTTGCGAAAGACCCCGGACATAAGCAATGCTAATTTGGTCATATCGAAGCTGTCTTCATGATTCCGGGCACAATTAAAAATGGTCTCCCGTTCATCATGCCGGAGAAATTGGTCCAAGTAAGGCTGAAGATACTCCCTCGCCAGTCTTTCGTCGAATCGTTCGTTCCCTTCCGGGACCGGCGTATGCGTGGTAAAACCGATAATTTTCCCGGCCTGCTTCCATGCCTCCTGAAACGAAAGGGATTCTTCTTCGATTAAACGACGGATGACTTCCAATGCGGCAAAAGCAACGTGCCCTTCATTCAAATGATAAACAGCAGGTTTATAACCAGCCTCCCGTAAAGCCTGAACACCACCGATCCCCAACAACATTTCCTGTTCAATGCGCCGTCGACGTTCCATATCATACTGCTTCTCGGAGGCATAAAGACGACGCGTAATATGCCGGTCATGAATGCCGTTTTCCTTGAGATTGGTATCTAGCAATAACAACTCGCACCGCCCGATCCGAACCCTCCAAACCCGGGCCTTAACTTGATGATTATTCATCTGAACCTTGACAATCAGATCATCGGACGAACCCGCCCGTTTGACGGGTTCGAGCGGCAAAAAGTCACGAATCGGTTTGTTGGGCGGATAAACAGGCTCATAATCCACCTTCATCTCACCATCCAAACCTAAACATTGCTCGTAATAGCCCAGGAGATAAAAAAGCCCCACGCCGACCATGTTCAGGCCGAGATCGCTGGCACCGCGCAGATGATCGCCTGAAAGAATGCCTAGCCCTCCCGAATAAATCCTGAGGATATCAATGCCGTACTCCATGGAAAAATAGGCGATAGTCTTACCGGCAAGCTCCGTATATTTCTGGCTGACCACCGTGGATTCCGGGTTCATATAATCGTGGTAATATTTCTCGACCTTCTGAAAATGGCGTAGGAATGAAGAATCGGTAAGAATTTCTGCAAGCCGGTGATGGTAAAGAGAAGGATTCTCGGATTGAAGCCTTAAAAAACGGTAAATATTCCGACGGAAAAGGCCCCAGACATAAGGGCTTACCCCCCGGAACAAAAGGTGCACATCCGCATTCCACTCGAACATTAAGTTCGAGGCAATGTTCCGGAGAGTCCGATCAATATTATTCACGTCAACCCCACTCTTTCGACCTAAAATGGATCATTGTTTAATTACAATACCAAAAAATATAAGCAATTTCACGAACTAAATATCTCTAACCCTTAAGACGCTTTTCTAAGCGGTGGCTTTGCTTGCTAGCTTACCTGCTTCTTTTGATTTTTCGCCGCCGGAAGAGTAAAGTAGAAGCACGACCCCATCCCCAAGCCTTCGCTGATCACACCCACCTCGCCATGCTGGCTCTCGATGAGCTGTTTGACGATCGCAAGACCCAGTCCGCTCCCTGTAAATTTTTTGTGATGTTTGGCGCTGGCCCGGTAAAATTCCTGGAAAAGGCGGGGTTGATCTTCCGGATCGACCCCGATTCCCGTATCTTTCACTTCGACGCGCACCTGGTCCTTTTGCCTATCATAACGGGCGCTGATTTCGATCCGACCGCCGGGCTCTGTATATTTGATGGCATTGTTCAATAAATTCACGACGACTTGGGTTACACGATCGAGGTCCCCAATGACATCCGGCAGGACATCGGGCAAACTGTCTACAAGTTCAAGCTTCTGTTGCTCGCACAATACATGGTGATCGTCGAGGCTCGCCTTTAACACAGGAATTAAATCAAAGACATCGCAACGCACCTCAATTTTTCCGGAACGGATCCGCGACAGGTCGAGCAATTCGTCGATGATATGATTGAGCCGCTGGCCCTGCAAAAGAATTTTCCGAACCCGCCTTTTTTGTTCATCGTTCAAAGGTCCCAGTTTCTCCCGGACCAGAATCTCCGCAAAACCGTTGATGACGGAAAGCGGTGTCCGCAGCTCATGA
>JAMWDC010000161.1 GCA_023819025.1 Candidatus Omnitrophota bacterium
AGCCGTCATCATGATAGGCCCTCAGATAACGGTCTTCCCGCCACGTCTGCTCGAGCGCATCCTTAAGCGCCTGCATCTTCCTGGCGTAATACTCCCTGCGCTTGCGGCCTTCTTTCCTTTCGATAACATCCACCATATCCTTCATGATGTAATAGAAAAAGAACCCGAGCCACACACTTTCGCCCTTGCCTTCGCTTCCGATCTCGTCTAAGCCGTCATTCCAATCGCCGGTCCGGATCAACGGCAATCCGTGTTGGCCCATGCGCTTCTCAAGGACAAGGTCAATGGACCTCATACAATGTTTGTAAACCGAGTCCGCCCGGGTGGACGTATGATAAAGATGGCCCCAGCCTGCCTTGTTTTTAGGCAGATCCTCAAATGGGAACTGAGCTGAGCAGTACGGGGTAAGCTCATCGAGGATCGAATCATCCGCAGTGGCCTTAATATATTCCACCACGGCCCAAACAAGCCAAAGCGGATTGTCGGAAGCATGCGACCGGCAGGAAAATGCACTCCGGCCATCCGTGCGCGTAAAAAACCAATGGTAGACATCGCCCTGAAGAAATTGCTGGGAGGCGCATAGCTTAATCTGTTGACGCGCCAGGCACGGATCCACCCAAATGAGGTTTACGGTATCTTGGAGCTGATCCCGAAAACCGTACGCACCGCTGGTTTGGTAAAATCCCCGCCGTGCCCAAACTCGTTCCGCGAGTGCCTGATATTTGAGCCAGTTGTGGAACCGGTCGAATTCCGGATGATTGCTTGTGACCGTTACAGTTTCCATCAGGCTGAGCCACCACTTCCGTGTATTTTCGAGACTCTCACGAACCGTCTGGAGATTTTTATATTTCTGAACGAGACGCCGAGCCTCCCTGCGTTCACGGGTCTGCCCCAATACAACGGCGACCGTATATTCCCCGCGCGCCGGGATCTGAATTGTTCCGAGAAAACCCGCAATCTGTTTAGAATCAGAAAGATGCGTCATGTCCGACTCACCTTTTTCGACCATCCACGGATGTTGAACGCTACGGCCCTTGCCGAAAAATCTTCCCCGTTGTGTCTCAATGCAATCCGAGGGCATCGAGGTAGAAGCAAAGGCCCATCCAGAACGGAACATATTCCGGCAATTCTCAAAGTAAAGGGCGCCCAGGGCCTTGTCCTGAACAATTTGCAATGTCCCGGACCGTTCGGGCTGAAACTCCAGAACCATCTCAAAGTAAGGCGCGATCCGGATGCGCCGAGGCTGATCCTCATTGTTCCGGACGGTCAAAAGATAGACCCCCAAGGGATCATCCGGAGGCACAAAGACCGTCATCTCCGTGGATAACGTGCCTTGATGCATGCGGAAGACGGCAGTCCCGTCCACGCCGAATTCCGCTTCCGTCTCCGCGGCCGGGTCATTCAGGGGATGATAAGTCGGTGAATACCATTCCTTTCGGTCCGGATCGTAAAGATAAATCGCCTCCGAGGGAACCTCAACGGTCACGGTATCCGGCCAATCGGGCGTCAGCCGGTTCTGCTGAGAATTGCCATTCGAAGAGGTCAGAAGACCGCGATTCGTAACCATCATGCAATGCCCGGCGGCATTCGACATAGCATGATCATATGGCCTTGGTGTATAAGGCGTATGGACACGAAGTTTATTGCCGTTCGCGATAAATTCCGAGTATGGCTGAGGAGTTCCTGGAAGGATTTCCCCGTGTCCGATCAGGAACGGCCTCTTTTTTTCTTTGACCGGAGAAATTACCCGGGCCGGCTGAGGATTCAAATGCTGGCGGATTAACTCAAGGGCCCCTTCTTTATTTTTGGAATAACCGATCATCAACCGAATCGCCATAGACGCCTTGGGCTTGACGGGCACATTGATCAACATGGTACCGATCGGGTCAAAGGTCGGATAACGTTCTGTGTTCCGGGCGGGCAGAAAATCCAAGGTCTCAAGAATCCGCGGTTTCCAAATGCTCTGGGCGCGGCCGATAAAATCCATGCGCGAATTATGAAAACCTTCCGGGGCAAGATCCGTGGCCAGAAATCCCATAGCCTTCGTACTCCTGTTCCATGCAAGGATCGCGTTGACTTCGCTTATGTATTCCATTTCAGGAAACAAACGCTGATACTGGGTATGAAACCGATCGTGCACGCCGCCGTTCAAGAGCCATTCCAGATACGGGACAACTTTTAACGGACGCGGTTCGTCCGTTAAATTTTCGACGGCCACATTCCAAAGTTCTGCCGTGGTGTCTTGATCGAACAAGCGGATTTCAATGGTCGTCCGAATTCCATGGGAGGTATTGGTCACCACCAAGCTATCATCACTTTTGACGATTTCCGAGGCATTAAATTTTTCGGACGGGTAATTTCCCACGACCGGCCAGTAGCGTTTCGGACTCTTATCCGGTTGGGCCGTATCCACCAGAAACAGGACCCTTCCGCAGGGATCGATGAGATTATAAGAACGCCGGGTAATGTCATAATCCGGAGGGAAAATCTCCACCCTTTTATGCTCGGCCGCACTGTAAATCTCACCGTTTTCCTTAAGAACAACTTTATAGTATCGATTTCTCAGTTCGTGGCTTGCAATACAGTGCTTTCGTGCACGATCACGCAATAACCGCATCACAAATGAAGCCGCTGTACAGACCAAAACCGCGATGCCGATCAGAGTCAACATCTGGGATAACGAAAGTGACTGCAGCTGCGACACGAGTCCCTTTCCCCTCATGCCGTTCTGCATGGCCTCGGAGGTGCTCCATACAATATCCCACTCGCCGCCGCGAGGCAGGTAAAAAGGAATCAACAGCGGCGCCCAGGTTGCGAACCTTTTTACGGCATCGGGGATATACCGTTGGGCCGCCGCAGGCCCAATCCAGCGGGCCACGCGCTCATCCACACGGTCCAATCCGAGAAAGCTCCAGTTCACAAGTGTTGCAACACGCAGTCCCATGTGATCCATCCAAATCAGGATCCGGAACCAGTCAAACGCCATCACGAAAATAAAAATCTTGAGGCTCCAGGCATTGAACGCATCCGGAGACATCGTCAGATTATTGAAGATAGCGAAGAAGGTGCGAATGGCGCCGTCCTGGTTATACCAAGTCGGGTTGGGCATCATCCTCAGAAACGTAAAGATAATCGGTGACATCCACAATCCCCAACGGAGGACGTAGATCATATGTTCGACGAGCTGTGCGAATCCCTCTTTTGAGAAGAAAAATTTGATCGGGGCCGTTTGTTTCTCAAAGTAAGCCTGCATAAAAACTTTGTTGATCGCAAAGAGCCATGCCGCAATCGACCAGTTGATCACCCCGGCCAGGGACTCGGTGTACAACAGCTTGACGCCGCCTGTATAAACTCCCAAATCAACGCGGCCCCACTTGTTAACCAAAGGATAGGTGATATATTCGACCCCGGACAATCCTGAACTCAAATAAAGCTTGAATTTTTCAATAATCACCGGTACCTGGCGGGAATCCAGATAAAAAGCTGCGGCCGCTCCAATAAAAGCACCAAGGATGGAATCTGTCCAATAAAGTTTCCACGTCTGAATCCGGCCCTGTTTCCGCAAAGCATACACAACATCCCGGATAAAACTCACACCGCCGCCCGCAACGAATCCGATCACCAGACCAAATAAAATCCTCTCGGGCATGGCCTTTTGAAACATCCCCTGCATAATCATCGAGGCGAATCCGAATCCAGCCACCGCGCCCCGCAAATACAACGGCCAATTCCGATAACTGTCCCGTGCCCGGATCAAGAACGCAATACTGCCGTCAAAGGTTTCAATGATCGTTTTAAGTAACGGGAAAACAAGGGCCCCGGCAAGGATCCCGACCATGAACGGATAAGTGCTCATAATTTTCTGTAAGACAGGCGTCCCGAGGAGCATGCCCAGCACATACATCATGGCCATCAAAATACCACTATAGGACATCGCCTTGGTAATGCCGCCTTTCACGTGTTTGGTAATCATCTCCGGGGTCGGCGCGAGACGATGTCCTCCATCCAGAAGAATTCCTGTGATCAGATAGACCTCACCCCATAAACCTGCGTAGGAAAGCATCGTCGTCAAAACTGCAACGATCGCCCTGAGCACAACCGGCAGCGAAGCCACGGCTGCCGTCGAACCAAGATCCGCAATAAAGGGTGAGACAATCACCCCAATCGAAACATACAGGATAAACAAATGGGCCTTGAGTGTGGGCAAGTATTTGCCTTTTAACACACGGCTGATGCCGTTCGTGACGGCTTCATTGAAGACAAACATCACCAGGATCCGGCTGATGACCTTTAGGATCTCAGGCCAGGCAGCCAAAAAGCCGAACGTGATGGCGTTGATCACTGGATACATCAGGTTGATATTTTCCACCAGCAACAACCATCCGAAAAGGTAGGGTGTGCCGACAATCAAGGAAGTGGTAATACCCCTTAAATGTTTTTTTGAGGAAGCCAGAGATTGGGCATTGAAAATATGGTAGATAAGAAAGGTCACCGAGGCCGTAAGATTGCTAACGGTGAATAACTGAATCCAGGTTGCCGGGGCTTGCCAAAGCTGCTCCCTCGTGGAAGAAGCCGCCAGGAAACCGGACACAAAGACATTGATAAAAACCTCCCCGGCCGTGAGATGCCTGCCGGTAAACCTCCATTTCATCAATTCCGCAATCACAGCACCTGCAAAACCCACGGTGAGAAAACCGAAACTAAACCCCTTGTCCAACGGATTGATTGCCCCGAGCGAATAAATACGAAGCGAGTACCCCAGGAGCAATACGACCATCACCCCATAATAAAAATCCCATCGGAGCCGTGAAAGAATCGCGGTCTTGATGTTGGTCGAAGTCGGTGAACCGTTCCGGCCGCTTTTATTGCTTAACGAATTCATCTGGTTTTCCGTCCGATCGAGCCCGGACAACTTGCGGAGGAGGGATGTCAGAAGCGCTAAAAGAAAACTTGCTACGAACACCAAACCCACTTTGACGTAGGTATCATTTCTTTGTAAAAAGGTTAGCTTGCCGAAGTCCAAATCAAAATAAAATATCCCGCTGGCCGGAGGACTTGTCTCGGACTTGCTGGGTTCGGTCGCATTAAACCATGTGGCAGCGCCCTTCATGGTAGCGGCGCCGGTCGGGCTGGCGCGTCAGCATCAGCCGCAGCGTGCCCCAGTGCTGCTCGCCGCCGGCGACGGTGGCGCCGAGGATGATCGCCAGCATGGCGCCGACCTGATTGACGCTGCTGAGGGTGACGTAGAGGCTGTTGGGCGGCGCGACGAGCTGGCGCAGCGCGGCGGTGGCGGCGGCGACGCCGGGGGTGACGGGCGGGGCGAGCGCCAGCAGCAGGAAGGCGAGGTTGGCCAGCACGACGAAGGCGAGCATGGCGCCGAGCAGCAGCCACGGCAGCGGCCGGCGGCGCAGCTTGTACCACTCGACAGCCAGGCTGTCGCGCAGGCCGGGCGGGTCAGGCATGGGCGGCTCCGGTGAGCTGGAGGAAGAGGTCTTCCAGCGCGGTCGCCTCGGCCCGCAGCTCGGCGACGCCGACGCCGTGGCCGCGCAGCGCCGCGATGACCTCGGCGGCGCGCCCGGCCGAGGCGGCGACGC
>JAMWDC010000162.1 GCA_023819025.1 Candidatus Omnitrophota bacterium
TTCAGAATATCCTCCAGCAAGAAATCCAGATACACGTTGATTTTTATGGCATGTATCATATAAGTTAAATCGGACTAGATCAAAGAGGACGGCACACTGTGGACGATATGACGGTGCTTCGCATGCCTGCTAAAATTAAGCCGAGTCCCCTAGTGTAGCGAGCGAACGTTCCCAATAATCCACAAATTATAAACAGTTAGAACCGTAACAAATCGCCACTAACCAACGTTTTTATTTCCAGAAGAAGCGACAATATTTTACTCGACGCACGGAAATTGTCCATGCTTTTATTCGTCAAAAAGACAGTAATGAGATCATTCCCGAGGATCAAAAACAGCAAGCGGATGATGCATACCCAACCCTTAGACTACGAATCCTTATTTGATTATCGAAAGGTTTTTGTTATAATCGCCCGCCGTTGATTGTTTAACAAGATCCGCACCGTCGACGAATTCGAAGGACTTAATGTCGGTGGGCTTGACGGACGAGTTTTAACCCATGAAAAGAACCTATCAGCCATCCAAGAGGAAACGAAGAAGCACTCACGGATTTCTCGCGCGTAAACGGACTCCGGGCGGCAAAAAAGTGTTGTGGCGAAGACGGAAAAAAGGCAGAAAACGGTTGATCGTCATATATTAGACGCTATGATAAAAAGCACCATGCTCTGCCGCCTCATGAGTGAACGTTTACTTCCATGTCAACGGATTCACCATCGTAAGGTTTTCCAAACCGTTTACAAGGAGGGGCAATTTTTCAAAGGCCATTTATTAAACTTATGGATTTATAAACGGCCTGATGACAGAGACAGTAATAGACAGCTTCCGCAAATCGGCATTGTTGTCAGCAGGAAAGTTGCGGCCCGGGCAGTCAAGAGAAATTTATGGCGGCGCAGGATACGGGAATCATTCCGCCGGTTACAAGGTCGATTAAAACCACGGGTGACTCTTATTGTGCAAGCTCGCCGATGTGAAAAGGTACCGACGTATCAGGCCCTCGGAGGAGAACTCGAAAGTCTGTTACGAAAAACCCAAAATGTCCTATGACGAAAATATTCATTTTCTTTATTCACCAGTACCAAAAATTCATATCTCCATTTCTCGGTAACCATTGTCGCTTCTATCCCACATGTTCGGATTATTGCAAAGAGGCCCTGACCCGGAAGGGTTGGGCGCTCGGGATATTGCTTTCGTTGAAACGCTTATTGAAATGTCATCCTTTACATTCGGGAGGTTGGGATCCTCTTGAATAGCAAAGAAACACAATTCGGAAAAAATTACTGGATTGCCATGATCTTGCTCATCCTGATTCTTATGGTCTATCCTTATTACCTTCAATGGATCAGTCCCAAGCATGGCCCGGACGCTCCTTCACCTCTTGAAGAAACGTCGCCCACGGACACCTTATCCCAATCGGAACAAACCCTATCGCCAGCTGAAGGGCCTTTTCTAGAACCGTCTCTGTCTGTGCCGCCTGCTGCCATCCGCTATGAAAATCTCTACTATGAAGTTGTATTTTCGACCCGAGGCGCGTCGATTATCCGACTTTTTTATAAAGGCGAGCCCAAACGGGAACATGTAACGGAAATGCTTTTTTACGACGGCGAACCGTCGCAACCCGGACTTTTCGGTGTGCAATTTTTGCATGAGCAGACCGATTTATCAAAAGCCATCTTCAAACTGAATCGATCCGATAAAAAAAGGGCCCAATTTGAATTTATTTATGAGATACCTGGCGAATGCCGATTGAGCAAGGAATACACTCTGATTAGTAATAAGCCGGTGATTGTGCTTAAGATTTTTCTCGAGAACCTTTCTTCCCGCGAAAAACATTTCCCCATCAAGTTGGATTACGGATTGTATTATAAACTCACCCACGGGTTAATGCCGCAGAACTTCGAGGCCGTTGTTGCTCATGACACCATCCAAACGGCCAATTTAGATAAAATTTCAAAAAAAGGCTTTTCGGTTTCACGGTCCATTCGGTGGGCGGGCGTGATCGAAAAATATTTTGCGATCCTTGTTAAACCCGATTGGAACGCCGTCCAGGCAGACGCCACGGCAGATGACGAGATCATTCAGGCCCAGCTGACCATGGAACCCATTTCTTTGAAGCCCGGCGAGCGCAAAGAGCACATTTTTTTTATATATGCGGGCACCCAGCGTTATGAAACCCTCAAAAGTTTTGAGATGGGGTTCGAAGATCTCTTAACGCGGGGCTTTTTCGGCGTTTTCAAAATCTGGCTTTTAATCTCCCTGAAATTTTTCAACCGATACACCCACAACTACGGATGGGCCATCCTCGTTTTAACCCTGATTTTAAAAGGGATCTTTCTACCCATTACCCATCAGGGTTCTAAATCCATGAAGAAGTTGCAAGCGCTATCGCCCAAACTGAAAGCCATTCAGGAAAAGTACAAAAATGACCCGCAGAAGATGCAACGGGAGGTTATGGAGATTTATAAACGCAACCGTGTGAACCCGATGGCAGGCTGCCTTCCGATGCTGGTCCAGTTTCCGGTGTTTATTGCCATGTTTCGCTTACTTCCCGAGGCGATCGAATTAAAAGGCGAACCTTTTATCTGGTGGATCCGGGATCTGTCCCAGCCCGACAAGCTCGTTGTTTTTCCCTTTGTGGTGCCGTTGTTAGGATGGAATTCCCTGAATCCCCTTCCTATTTTAATGACGGCGACGCAGTTTGTTTATCAACAACTCATGCCTCAGACCGGGAGCACCCCGGAACAGGCCAAGCTGATGAATCTTTTTCTTCCGATTTTTTTCGGCTTTATTTGTTACAACATGCCATCGGGTTTGGTTCTTTACTGGCTGATGCAAAATCTCTTTTCGATCATTCATCAGGTTTTTATCAATCGCATTGTGGTTGCCCTTCATCACGAGGATAGTGAGCCGTCGTAGTACGGGGATATCCGAGAAATCTGAACCAGCAATTTCTCAACGCCCAGTTCTCCTCAGTCAACGGTTATGATCTCCACAAGAAAATATGACGCGGTTGTGGTGGGTGCCGGTCATGCCGGCATTGAAGCCGCATTGGCCATCAGTCGGTCGGGGTATCAGGTGTTATTGCTGACCATGGATTTGGATTCGATCGGGGAAATGTCATGCAATCCGGCAATCGGAGGACTGGCGAAAGGACACATCGTTCGGGAAATTGACGCGTTAGGCGGCGAAATGGGTCTGGCGACAGATGCAACGGGGATTCAGTTCCGCATGCTGAATCGCTCCAAAGGGCCCGCCGTGTGGGCGCCACGGGCGCAGGCGGACAAAAAACAATACCATATCTACATGAAACGCGTCCTTGAGCACGAGAAAAATATCCACCTCATGCAAGCTCAAGTCACGGATATTTTGGTTCGGGGCGGCAAATGTTTTGGTGTCAGAACACAAATCGGACAGGAGTTTTTGGGCGAAACCGTGATTTTGTCCACAGGGACTTTTTTGGAAGGGCTCGTGCATATTGGCGAAGTTCATTATCCTGCAGGACGCAATAGCGAATCACCGGCCATCGGGCTTTCAGAATCTTTGCGGAAACACGGCATCGAAACGGTCCGTTTTAAAACCGGTACACCTCCCCGGTTGCATGCCAAGAGTATTGATTGGTCCGTTCTCGAGGAGCAAAAAGGTGACGACCCGCCATCTCCATTTTCTTTCCGGACCGAAAAACTGCAAGTGGATCAACTTTCTTGCTATCTAACCTATACCAACGAAAGAACGCATGACCTCATTCGAAAAAATCTCCATCGCTCACCTCTTTACGCAGGACATATTGTCGGGATCGGGGCGCGGTATTGTCCTTCCATTGAAGATAAAGTCGTAAAATTTGCCGACAAGACCCGCCACCAGATTTACTTAGAACCCGAGGGACGCGACACCTCTGAAATTTATGCCAACGGACTTCCTACCAGCCTTCCTCAGGATGTTCAGGATGAAATGATTCACACCATTCAGGGTCTGGAGAATGCCGAAGTCATGAGGTGGGGTTATGCCATTGAATATGATTGTGTTCCGCCAACGCAGTTAGATCATTCCCTGGAAACAAAAAAAGTCAAGATCCTCTTTCACGCCGGCCAAATCAATTGCACCTCGGGATACGAAGAGGCGGCAGCTCAAGGGATCATGGCTGGATTCAATGTGATACGGAAACTACGCGGACAAACGCCGTTTGTTATCAATCGTTCAGAGGCCTACATTGGGGTTTTGATCGACGATTTAGTGACACGGGGCACCAACGAACCGTACCGGATGTTCACATCCCGGGCCGAATTCCGCTTGTTGCTCCGTCAGGATAACGCAGACGAACGATTAATGACCTACGGTTATCAATTTGGGCTTATATCGAAAGAGACTTATGAGAGGTGCCGGGCCCGGAATGAACGAATCCAGAGAGAAATTGAAAGACTGCGGCATGAATTCATTGATCATGTGACACTCGATCGATATCTGAAACGTCCGGATGTTGATTATAAAAGTTTGGCAGACAAAGGACTTCACAACCAAAACCTGACGGCGGACGAAATTGCACGTGTGGAAGCTGCAGTCAAATATGAAGGTTATATTTCACGGCAGCTTATCGAGGTGAATCGTTTTAAAAAACTCGAGGGTAAAGGGATTCCGGAAAACACCGATTTCTTCAAGATACGGGGAATTCGTCGCGAGACCCAAGAGAAATTATCAAAGATTCGACCCGCCTCTATTGGACAGGCATCACGGATTCCGGGGATAACGGCATGCGACCTCTCTCTCTTAGCTGTTTACCTCTCGCGCGGTGAAAAAAAACCAGCACCTTAGAATTATTAGTACGGCGGTCGTTAAATTCGTACCGGGTTTCCAGCCGCCAACGGCGGACCGGTGTAAGTCCACATGAGTAGGTGGGCACGATAGCGATTGTAATCACGAATATAATGCGACACTTTTCGGATCAAATCCTGAATGCTTGGGAAAGAGCCCTGCTTCAGGGCATCACGGGGAAAAGTTGATTCACAGGACTGAACACTGCCGCTTCGGATATCTCTGCCCTCAATGTCACAGACAGCTTTATGCCCTGCTCCCCAAAGAGCTCGATCCAGGCGATTTCTTCGGCCCCAGGCTCCCAAGCCTGGTGGCTTACATGAGAGGGGCCTTGCACGGCTCCTACACCAGCCTCAACGAATTCATCGGCGAGATCTTTGGTCTTGAGGTCTCCCGCTCCATGCTCTGCAACCAAATTCGCACGGTCAGCCAATCGCTTGGGCCACCCTATCAAGAACTGAAAAAGGCCATTGCTCACGAGCCAAGTCTTCATGTGGATGAGACAAGTCACAAAGACAAGGGCGAGACCTTCTGGATCTGGGCCTTCTGCACCAAGCTCTTTGGTTTCTTCACGATCGAAGCTTCCCGAGGCTCCCAGGTCTTGAGGAAAGTCTTGGGAGAAACCTTTACGGGAACTCTCATCAGCGACTTTTTTTCCGCCGACGTCAAATACGCCAGCGCCTTGCAGCAATTCTATCTGGCTCATCGGATTCGCGACATCAAATTCCTGACCACGCTTCCGGATCAAACCA
>JAMWDC010000163.1 GCA_023819025.1 Candidatus Omnitrophota bacterium
GGGTCTTATTCAAGCGAAGTTTTGCCATAAAGAGTTCCGGAGCCAAATCCTCTCTTCGAAAATCATGAATTTCGTGCTCCTGGAAAGATCTTAAATCTTTGTTTTTATCGCTGCGGAACCCCATCATTTTGCTGTAAAGATCCTTTTTAGCAAAATCATCCCCAACGAGCGAACCAACCACAGCCTTTAACACTAACGGGTGCGCGGTGTTCAAATTAATCTCCCCGAACCCCGAATAAACCGTCAGAAATGAACGGAGGCCTTCAAGATCTTCAAACGGAATGTCTTCCAAAAGATAGAGTTCCTCAAACGATCCAATACGTTCCTTCTGGCGCAACTTCATAACCTCTTTGATCCAATCCTTGCCGTCCGTTTTCAGAGGCCGTACCTCATCCCCATAGAGTTCCAAAAACTTTTTAAGGATACCTTCTGAGACCGCATTCAGGTCGAGCTTCGATTCTTCATCCGATATCAAAATGGAGATCCGCTCCTCCCACGCATCTTCTAGATTCATTCGTCCATACCAAATATCCTGAAGACTGTCTTCATGTGGATAGGGATCCTCCAGGATAACCGATTCTGCGAGATAGAGACCCGAGATAAAATCAACCTTGTTCTCAAATTCGGCGATCCCACGGTCCTGTAAAAGAATCACCTGCCGGCTTTGAAAACATAATTTCACTACAATCACGGAAAAGATAGAAATCACCCCTAAGGTGGTAATCAGTATGGAACCCCTGGCGTGATTCAGAGAACGGCAGACGCAAAAAACAGGGAGCAGGAAACGAGATTTCCAAGAAAAACGGGGGAAACCACTTTTGAGGCAACATGAAACGTCGATCATGGCTTGATTCAAGACACTTTAAAAAAATTATCCCCCCATGCCGTCAGATTTCAAGAATCACGGAGGATCCTTAAGCAACGGAGACGCGGCAGATCCTGAGAAAGGAAGTCTGACTGCGAATTCCGGATTGATATTCTTTTATGATTTCCTCCCCGATCCTTGTGAACACGACATCTCTTTTTGCGTCTATCTTTGTTTACGTCCCCTCTGCCTGCAGATATCCCCATCTTCCCTGTGGGATCTCCATAACTTTTGAAAGTGAAAATTCACGTGATAATGCCCTGATTCCAATCACCATCCGGACTGCCCTCGGAATTCCGTAATACGGTTCGTCCAGCCAGAAGGGCTCAAAGCGAGTTTCGCCTTTTTCATCTTTATAGGGAAACTCAAATAAAAGAGAGCCTACATTTTTCACGAGAATGTGCTCGACGGATTGCCCCTGCGATAGTTTGTCAGTCCACTTCTGTTCCAGCCGGACCAGGAAACGATCTTTGAGGAAATAGCGGATGAGAAAAATGTCATGGGTTTGTGCGCCGTTTCGTTTTGTTTTATCCAAAAGGGCCGGGAAACAAATCTCGTCCGCTTTCCCTTTGAAATGTGCACCCCTTAGTAAAACCGTATTTCTTAAATCTTTTTCTATCGAAATAAACGCAAGACAAAAAGGGGTACGACTCTGAAAACTT
Source organism: Candidatus Omnitrophota bacterium (assembly GCA_023819025.1). GTDB lineage: Bacteria > Omnitrophota > Omnitrophia > Omnitrophales > Aquincolibacteriaceae > JAMWDC01. The sequence continues at coordinate 1,528 of JAMWDC010000163.1, forward strand.
TCCCAGATCCTTTTTTCAGCCGTGAAGACCTGCCCGAACCCCATCAAAAGTCCGGAACCCGCAAAGGCAAGGATCAAGGCCGCCAAAAGCAACTCCACAAGAATCTGTCCGCAATCTCCTTTCATGTCACCGTCCTCTTAGGAATCCATGCATCCATGCTTAGGATCTCTCGATCCCGATCCGCCACCACGCATATCTTGATCGTTTGATAAGAAGGATGAACGGATTTGCCCTGGACATCAAATATCCATCCCTCCTCCGAAATTTCCTTGCCACCGAAAGCGAGAAGATCTGGACGATTACCTGTACGAATGTTAAAAAAGATATTTTCTGTCTGAAGAAGTGCTTTCATAATTTGATCCGACCTTTTGCACAAAGCAAGTACCTGACACATCGTATTCATCCATGCAACTATCACGATGGACAATGTCAACACTGCAATGAAGACCTCCACCAGCAGAAAACCCTTTGAAGACATACTGTTATCCGCACCCGAATGCGATTTACCCGTTTTTTCCCATGACAGAAATATCCAATAACGGATCGACCCCACACGCTGGACCTTCATTCAGAATTTTCGCTCTACATGCTGGCGAACCCGACGCGTTGTGTGGTGGGCATCATTCAAAATTTTAATCTTCCTGCCAATTGGCAATGTCATCTGCCGTCCCTTCCTGCTCATCAGAGCCCGACGAATAAAGATCATAACCTTCCGGATTCTGAATCCCGGGGAAGCGGTAAATGTAAGGATGTCCCCATGGGTCTCTGGGGAATCCCCTTTTGAAATAGGGGCCCCGCCATTGCAACAAATTCTGCGGCCTATGGATAAGCTCCTCCAAAGAAGTGGGGTAACGGCCTGTATCCAGTTCAAAGAGATCCAGTGCCATGGCGATGCCCCCGGAAATATCCGCCTTTGCGGCCTCAACCCTCGCCCATTCCGTTCTCCCCGCTAACCGCGGACTTACGAGTCCCGCCAGAATCCCAAGAATCACGACCACGATCAAAAGTTCGATAAGTGTAAAACCCGATACACCCTTGTCCACTGCACATTACCTCACAAATTCATTGATTTCAAAAATTGGAAGTATGGAACTGATCACAAGAAAAGCCACCGTCATGCCGACTCCCACGATCATGGCCGGCTCGAGAATCTTGAGAATAAAGTGCGTCAACGATTCTATTTCACGCTCGGTTTCGTGCGCAATCTGGCCTAGCGTTTCTGGAACCTGTCCAGATTCCTCACCCGCTTGCAGCAGGGCGTGGTGGGTCTCACTCAACCAAAAGGCCCCTTGAAGGGAACATGCCAAACCTCTCCCCTCGGCAAGCAATTTTCGGGATCGCACCAAATCTTTCCGAACGAATTCCTTGTTAAAAGTATCCCGGACCATATCCATCGCATCTAAAATTGGGATGCCGCTTTTCAGTAGAAGCGACAGGAGTGACGCAAACCGGTAAACAATGCACTTTTTGAATAGTCCGCCTACAACCGGCCAGCGAATCGCTATCCTCCACACTCGCCCGCGGCGATTTAGAAAAATTAAAAATCCGATAATGAGAAGGAGACACAAAGCCATCGAAAGCTGTACCGCGGGTTGACCGAATGACAAAATCACCCGGGTCATTCCCGGGAGCGTTTCGCCGAACTCTTCATAAAATGCGGCCAGTTTGGGGAGGACAAACTTCAGGAGCACCACCATCGTAATGCCCCCGAATGAAAGGACAAACCCTGGATAGGCGAGGGCCTCGCGGACCCTTCGCCGGCGCTCCTCCTCCCTCTCAAGATATCTGGAAACTTCTCCAAGGACGGACTCCAAATTGCCTGAACATTCACCGGCACGAATCATTTGGGTATAATAAAAGGGGAAAATCCCGGACCGTATCTGCAAGGCCTCCGAAAGGCTTTTTCCTTGCCTGATCTGATCCTGAATCTCCGCAAGGATTGTATCCGGAATGGCCTGGCTATGTTGTTGTCTCATGATTTCCAAGGATCTCAAAATCGGAATCCCTGCCTTGAGAAGACGGGCAAGATTTGCCGCGAAGATCCTCAAATGAATTTTCACTTTCTGGTCTATCTTCTTTTCCTTGCCAAGATCTAGATCCTCCTGGAGTCTGTCAAACATCAAATCCATCTCATCCATTCTTGTCATGACGGTTCTCCTTCTTGCCACCGATCCAGAAAATAAAATCACCTCCATTTGGAACTGGCTTTTCCCAGTAGGGAATCTCCCCGACGTACGCATAGCGAAGCGGATCGACATAGGTCGTCCGGTAAGGAGTCCCATACGATTCCTTTCCAAAGGCCTCAAAAGAGTGCGCCTTCCCATGCCGGTCGAAAAAGCGGCGGCCTTCCCGGCTTGTCTTGTGGGATTCAATGATTCTAGGCGTCAAAAATGTAACGAGCTCTGTCTTTGCAAAATCATGGGACCTCGACTGAAAGGCCCTTCCCAATAACGGAATCGATCCAAGCAACGGAACCTTGGATGATTGCTTCTCCTGGCGATCCTGGATGAGCCCTCCGATCACAAGCGTTGTTCCGGATTTTATCAAGACGGTGGTGTCAAGTTCCTGCGTTGTCACCACTGGAATCCGGGTCCTGGTAAATGTGGTATTGGAACCCTGTGCAACACCTTCAAGTTCTACGGCCTGATTGGAGCTTGACACCTCCGGCCGGATCCGTATCTGGACAAAATCATCATGGGAAATTCTTGGACGGACCCGGAGCGTCACGCCCACGTCCACAAATTGGACATTGTCCGCCGTATTCGTGGAATTAGGTGTCTGGACCACCGTCTGGGATATGAAAGGCTCACGTGTCGCAACCGACAGTTTCGCTTCCTCGTCATTGAGCACCGTAATCCGCGGACTTGATAGAAGATTGGTCTTTCCGACCCTCTCTAAAAGATCCAAAACGACGCTGAAATTGTCCTTTTCGGATTTCAGTGAAAATGCCGCCAGTGTCGCAGTGCCTACGGGAGGTGATACCGCAAGCGGGGCAACAGCCTTCAAGGTCTTAGCATCCGAAATCTCACGAATGATTTTCTCCCAGCTGATTCCCTGGCGAAAACTGTCGTTCAGGCGGACCTCAACAATTTTGGCCTCGATCAAAACTTGCGGGACTTGAATGTCCAAGGCACGGATAAAATTTCTGACCCATCGAATCCGGCTGGGGATATCCACAACCACCACACGGTTGGCCCGTTTGTCAATTTCGAGTTTCCCTAATCCCCCCTCCATCCAACCCTGGAGTTTTGTCTCTAAATCCTCAACACGGGCATAGCGCAGATGAAACACTTTGGTTGTCTGAGGACGGTCGGACACCCGGATAAAATCTTCCATGGATTCAAGAATATGGGGCAGTTCGGTAATGACCAAAGTATTTGTGCGCGGCTCGATCAGGATGTTTCCAAACCGGCTCTTCAGTTCGGTCAGCTTACCGGCGACAGCCTCCGCGGATGCATAATGTAGATCATAGGATCGCGTCATCCGGATATCCTCGTAAGGCCTGCCGTACTTCTCAAGATAGTCTTTCTCAGACATGACCTTGATAATCGTGCCATCCTCAACCGCTGCCAATCCCTGCGACTGGAGAATGGTCCGAAGGGCTTCCCGCACCGGGACATCCTGGAGAAACATTGAAATCTCGCCTTGGACATTTTGTCCCGCAACGATATTGAGTCCAGATTTTTTGGAGAGGATCTTAAAGACGTCAAGAATATTCACCCCTTGGAGTTCGAGCGTTACGGTCGGATCGGCCGTGACCGGGGCCGGCTGGATGTCTTCGGCACAAACAACCGGCAGAAACAGGAAGCAACAAACAAGAAGCAAGAAAAAAACTATGGAAAAACGGGGATAGTTTATCCACATTTTCGTCGATCTGCCGTCTTCATAAAACATCCGTCCTAATCCATGATAAGAAACATGAACTGTCACTTACTTTTCCCCATTCTTTAAGGGATTTCAGTCCCGCGAAGCATCATCCTATGTCCCTTAGCCTCATCCAAAGAAGCAATTGC
>JAMWDC010000164.1 GCA_023819025.1 Candidatus Omnitrophota bacterium
GTAACACGGAAAACGATGCGGGTCAAAGGGAAAAAGAGAAAGGTTATAGGTAACAGGCGACGGGGAACACACTGCCGAAGGAAAAGACGTGAGATGTATGAGGCAGGTGGCAGGAGTGGAAACAAAAACAAGAGAAAAAGAAAACGACAAAAACAAAAGATTCGGAATACGAACAAATCTTCAGGGAAAGAAAAATGCGCGCTAAACGTCGAAGGCCGGCGATACCAACTTCGCTGAAACCGAGCTTCGGCCAATCGTAGTCAGAACCGAAAATTGAAATAACCCGCGAGGTCTGTCACCTTTCCCATACGACCTGCCGCCTGCTACGAACTACCTGCCGTTTTGCTGCGTGCCTCTTCCCGCTTCCCGACGGAAAGCTTGTACGGTGTCACAAGTCTGCGGATTTCATCCGGCACCCGGACCGGATGCATGTCCTGATCCACGAAAACGTGCCGGGTGAAGCCGGTAGCAATAAGCCTCGGCGCGGTCCCGCCTTTGCGGTCCTTTTCCGATAACGTGCCATCCTTCTTAAACACCTGATACTCGAAACAAAGCGAACTCCGGCCCATCTCGCTCACACTGGCCCGGATGACCAGAAGATCATCGTAAGTGGTGGGGGAAAGATAAGAGATCCGGCATTCCGTCACAGGAAGAAAATATCCTCTTTTCTCGCAGTCGGAATACAGAATTCCGAGCGCACGGAAATATTCCGTACGTGCGGCCTCGAACCAGATAAGGTAATTCGCATAATAACTGATGCCCAGCTTATCCGTATCCGCATACAGGACCCGGTATTCGTAATCAAAATAGTTCATGAAAGCTGCTTCCCCTAAAACATTTCAGCCCATTTTTTTCTTTCCCGCATTTTATCGACTCCAAGTACTGCGCAATGTTTCAAAAAGAGTCCTTGATCTGATCGAAAAAGTTCTTCTTTCGAGTCTGGATTTTCTCGCCGCGGCACTTGGCATATTCCTGCAAGAGTTTCCTTTCCGCATCGGTAAGCTTGGTCGGGATTTCGATATCAATTCTAACAAACTGGTCTCCGCGCATTTTGGAATGCCCCAAAACCGGCAGACCCATTTCTTTAATTTTGAAAATTTTGCCGCCCGGCGTTCCTGAAGGGATTTTCAGTGAAGACTTCCCGTCAATTGTGGGAACTGAAATTTCACCACCGAATACCGCCAAGGTATAAGGGATTGTGACTTCGCAATAAAGATCAGCATCATGACGCTCAAAAACAGGATGGGATTTGACAATAACCTTGACATATAAATCCCCGCGCGGACCTGCAGCTTCACCGCTCTCTCCCTCACCAGTAATCTTCAAATGAGAGTTGGCGATCATCCCGGGAGGGATCCTGACCTTTAGGGTCCGTTTTTGTTTTATGCGTCCCTTGCCACGACAGCGGGAACAGAGCGTCTCGATCTTCTCACCCTCTCCGTCGCAAGAGGGGCAGGTCCGGCGCAATGTGAAAAATCCCTGGGTCATTCGTAACTCGCCCCGGCCGCCGCAATCCTGGCATGGGGTACGCTTGGATCCAGCCTCAGCACCGCTTCCTTTACATTCGCCGCAGGTCTCGTGCCGCCAAATCTCAAGGGTTTCTTCTTTGCCGGTGAGGACATCCTCCAAGGTGATCTCCACAGCGGTTTCCAAGTCGCTCCCCCGTCGGGCGCGCTGGCGGCCTCGGCTTCCGGTACCACTCCCGAAAAAATCCTCAAACAAATCACCGAAAATATCTCCGAACCCGGAAAACGCGTCGGCAAATCCTTCAAACCCCTGAAAGCCGTAACCGCCCAGGGAATGTCCAAACTGATCGTACTGTGCCCTCTTTTCAGGATCGCTTAAGATGGCATAAGCCTCGGCCGCCTCTTTGAATTTTTGTTCGGCGGTCTTGTCGTTAGGATTCCGGTCCGGGTGATACTGCATGGCAAGCTTGCGGTACGCCTTTTTGATTTCATCGACACTGGCAGTACGTTTCACACCCAAGACTTCATAATAATCACGTTTTGTTTCCATGATCTCAAATTCCGTCCCTGTCAAAAAGTTTTTCGGATGGGACTCTCTTCAGGCCGGAATATCCGCGACGGACCACGGAGACGGCTCAAGTAATCTCGTCCTCTTTGTCCGGGGATTTCCCTTTAGATAGTGAGTCCTGGGATCCCGCCGGTGTGTCGGGGGCAACCCGAACCTTTACCCTGGCGGGACGCAACAGGCGGTCGTGAAGAAGATAGCCGGGCAAAACCTCTTCGACAATCTCATCCAGTTTGCCCCTTTCACGTACATATTCCACGGCTTCGTGGCGGTGGGGATCGAAAATCTCTCCGACGGAACGCATCCGGCTCAAGCCCTGATTCTTTAAGACTTCAAACAATTGCTTATAGACCATTTGGATCCCGGTAAGGATGCTTTGGGCGCAGGTCTCCGTTTTATCCTCGCCCTCATAACGTGCGTGGGCAAGGGCACGTTCGAAATTATCCAGGACCGGAATAAGTGAAATCATAAGGCCTTCATTTGCGAACTTGACAAATTCATCTCTTTCCTTAGCCAGGCGTTTTTTGGCGTTGTCAAAATCCGCGGCCGCCAAAAGAAGTTTATCCTTCAAGGCCTCGAGTTCTTTTAAACGGGCAAGCTGATTTTCGTATTCGACTCGCGGAATTTCGAGGATCTCCGGACGTTTTTCGGTTTCCGCTTCCTGGGAGGCCGGCTGGGTTTTGTCTTTTGCTTTTTCGTTCAATTCGCCGGCCGAGGAACTCTCTCCACCTTTTGGCTCTTTTTTTTCTTCGGCTGGAGTTGTGTCAGATCCGTCTTTAGGCCCCATAAATATCCCGACCCCCTTGATCCCATACTCGACTCAGAAATTTTGCCATTCGATCCACGCAAGAAACCGCACGACCGTAGCGCATCCTTGTGGGCCCAAGAACTGCAATCAGGCCGTATCTTCTTTCGCCGGAAAAATAAGCGATCGAGACGACCGCACACTCCGAAAGCGCAGAGACTTCGTTTTCCCGTCCGATGGTCACGGATACCCGGTCTCCCTCGGTACGCTCGGCGAGCAAATTCTTTAACTGAACTTCATCCTCCATGAAGGAAAAAAACTCCCGGACCTTCTGGATATCTTGAAACTCCGGCTGTTTCAGAAGGAAGGCGGTCCCCGTCACTAAAAGCCTCAAACGCTCCGGCTGATCAAGGTCTGCCTCGGCAGAACCTGGAATAAGCATGACCGTAACTTCCTCCGTTAATTTGGAAAGAAGCCTGCAGGCGTTATGAATGAATGCACCTGATTGCCACATGTTTAAGGGCGGGACTTCTTCGAGTTCCTGAAAGGCATTGCGCGGCAGATCCTCCGGCTGCAACGAATGATCCACATAATAACGGTATCCCAAATCCGTCGGAACTCTTCCCGAAGAGGTATGGGGATGGGTCAGGTATCCCTGTTCCTCGAGATACCCCATTTCGTAACGGACCGTGGCCGGTGAAAACGAGGCGTGATAGCGTTCCTGGTACCCGTCGGTGATCGCCTTGGAACCGACGGGTTGTCCGGTATCGATATAAAGATCGATCACACGGTTTAAAATCGACTGCTGTCTTGCACTGAGAGACTCCATGACTTCACCCCTGTTATGCAGCGGTTATGATAACAAATTCATCTCTAAAATTCAAAATCTGAACTGTAGAGGAGATTGGTTCGAAAATTTTAACGCGGGAGGTTTCGGTAAGCCTTCGCTGCTTTTGCAGCGTCCACTTGGGCTTTAATTTTTTGGGGTTCCGCAGCATTCGACACAGAGTTCACTTGTGCCGCGCTTTTGGCGGCTTGAACTTCCCTCTGCATTTTTTCAACTTGTTTTCTGACCTTTTGTGTCTCTTCTTCACTTAACTGCCTGGTTTCCCCTTCAACGTTCGATGTACCGACATCGATATACTCCGGAACCGTTGATTCTGTCGTGTCCTGTGCCTCTTGAACCGCAGCATCTTCCTTCGAATTTTCCTCATTTTGGGCCCGCGCAGAATCCGAAAAAATGCTCCAACACCCAAGAATCATGACCCCTAAAAGAAATGTTTTTGCGTTCATCGATTTCCCCCTTTGATCGTTTTAACCGAATGAAATTTTTGCAATAAAACAGGAAGAACCGTTCCGCCTGCAGGATCAAAGCGGCGTGTAGGAGAGAAGGCTCCCCAAATCGGCTTTATTGCGCCGAAAAAGTTCAAGATCCTGGCGCCCGAGGATCCAGGGGGTTGTTTCTTCTCCGACGTAGAGACCCAAGTAATCATAATCCCCAAACCGATATCCCCTCATCACATTCACGAATTCCCGGAAAGCGAGGTTCAAGAAATAAAGCATATCTTCATGCAGAACAATCGGAGTATTGGAATAGTAATTGTAATCCTTGAGTGCGACCTTAAGTTCGAGGGAAAAATAGGACTTCTCTTTGTCGGACTGTGCGTGATACTGAAAGTCGGGTTTGATCTCATAAAAAGTGTTGCGGATGCGTTCATCGCTCGCAATGATTTCCTGAACCCGACGGGTGAGCTGTTGAGCGAGGAAAGGTCCGAGAAGGACTTCTACTGCCTCAAATTCCTGATCCCAATTCGGAAGGCTTTTTTCAAGTTTAAGCTGCGGAGGAAACTGGATTTTCTCAAAGAGACCTTGTTCATTCACACGCTGAAGGGGAATGATATTCAAGATGCGCCGTTTATCGCCTTGGACAGAAACCACAAATAAATACTCCAACAGTTTATTATCGCCCCATCCTGCAGGCAGGGCCTTAACATAGATCAGTCGCTTCCCTTTTTGAAGGAAAATACTCCGCATCTCCAGGATCTTCCATTTTACCCCGACTTTTTCTTCAGGCAGACTCATCCACTTCTGCCACAAGGTCCCGTTCATCAAACCCGCCGGGATCTGGCCAAAATACCTGTCCTGAACTTTATCCAAAGGCAGAATCGAGAGATCACGGAAAAATTTCTGCACGAAACGATGCCACAGGGCAACACGGTTCAGGCGAAGCTCGTGAATGATCCGCTTACGGTATTCACCCCGCGATATGTCCCAAACCCGGACACGCTTGATATCGTCCACGTAGCCTTTGAGAACAAGCTCAAGACCGGTCCTTTCCACGTCTGCAACCGTGAGGATATAAAAATCCAGGGGCTTATCCGTGCTCAAAATCACGCGGGAGATGGAAAAAAGGACATCTTCGACCTTCTCCAAGGCCTCGGGAGACGGCTGAAAAAGAGACTCCACATTCCGGATCTTGCCCATCGCGATCGCGGCCGTGAAATCATCTTCGACGAAAAGTTTGGGAAGCGGAAGGAAGACATTGATGGTCTTGCCGACCAATTTTACTTCTAATTCTTCAACACCGTATTCCTTGCGGCAGATATCGATCAGGCATTGTTTCAGCTTGGCTTCAGGATAGCTCGGACGTGTACATCCCGGGGCGAGAAGCAACAGAAAAAAGTTGATGGCTAAAACAACAGCAAAACTGCGCGGGTTTTTCATGAGGATCAGTGAT
>JAMWDC010000165.1:0-3251 GCA_023819025.1 Candidatus Omnitrophota bacterium
CTTATCCTGTGGTGGATCAGATCGCGCAGATGATCCCCGCGGAACTGAACATTCCCATCCAACAGGCCTTGGAACGCGAACCGAAGTTGAAGGGACTTGTTGCGTCTGATACGCGTGTGGCTCAGCTCATCGCAACTTCCCAAGCCCTCGAAGGTCTGGCCCGTCACGCCTCGACGCATGCGGCAGGGGTGGTTATCTCGGATAAACCTTTGACGGAGTATGTCCCGCTGTTCAAAGCCAACGAACAGATTTCCACGCAATATTCCATGAAGGATCTCGAAAAGATCGGATTACTCAAAATGGATTTTCTCGGGTTAAAAACCCTGACGATGATCCATCAAACCATCCAAATTGTAAAACGCACGCGGAATATTCATGTGGATTTGGAGAACCTTCCTTTGGACGATGCCAAGGCCTATGAAATGCTTCAGCGCGCCGAATCTTTGGGCGTGTTTCAGCTTGAAAGTTCGGGGATGCGCGATCTTTTAAGGAAGATGAAGCCGAATCGATTTGATCATCTCGTAGCTCTGCTCGCGTTGTACCGGCCGGGCCCGCTCGGAAGTGGAATGATCGACGATTTGGTTCACCGGATGCATCGGTCCTCGGTGATCAAGTATGACCATCCGGCCTTGGAACCTATCCTGAAGGAAACCTATGGGGTGATCCTTTATCAAGAGCAGGTAATGAGGATCGTTAACGAGCTGGCGGGATTTACCTTGGCGCAGGCTGATTCTCTTAGGCGGGCGATCGGGAAAAAAATTCCTGAAATTATGGAACGCGAAAAAAAGGCTTTCATGGATGGAGCTGCACGCAAGGGCGTGCCGGCCAAGGTCGCGGAACGGATTTGGAATTTGATTGATTATTTTTCAGGGTATGGGTTTAACAAATCGCATTCGACAGCCTACGCCCTGATTTCTTATCAAACAGCCTACCTCAAGGCCCATTATCCGATCGAGTTCATGACCGCACTTCTCACGTCCGAGATCGGGAATACCAACAGAATCGTTCAATACATCGAAGAGTCAAAAAGGATGAAAATCAGGGTGTTGCCGCCCTCCGTCAATGAGAGCTATTCGGAGTTTACCTGTCGGGAAAGTTATATACGGTTCGGGCTGATTGCGGTGAAAAATGTCGGTTCCACAGCCATTGAATCGATTCTGGGGGAAAGGGAAAAGGGAGGGCCCTTTAAGTCCTTCTTTGATTTTACACAGCGTGTTGACTTGCGGGTCTGCAATCGGAAGGTTTTGGAAAGTTTGATTAAGTGCGGCGCTATGGATGAATTTGGCCTGCGGCGTTCTCAACTGATGGCGCTTGTAGATCGCGCACTGGAAATCGGGTCGAACTTTCAAAAGGACCGAAACCGCGGGCAGCTTTCGTTTTTCGGCTCCGGTAAGAATACGGCTTCCGTCTTCCAGGAGGAGGAATCGGACATCCCCGATATTCCCGAATGGAGCGAGAGTCAGATGCTTGCGTATGAGCGGGAACTCCTCGGATTTTACGTGACTTCTCATCCCCTTGCAAAATATGTCAAGACACTGAAAAATTATGCCTCAGCGACTGCCGATACCCTTAGTGAGTATCGTGATCAGACCGAAGTGACTATCGGCGGACTCGTTGATAACCTTCGCGAGATCATAACAAAAAAGGGCGATAAAATGGCCTTTGTTAATTTGCAGGATTTAGCCGGATCCTGTGAAGTTGTTGTGTTCCCGGATGTTTACCGAAATGCCCAATCTGTGATTCGAAAAGATGCCCCGATTTTTGTTCGAGGCCGAATCAATTTGCGGGACGACATTCCGAAGATTTTGGCAGAAGAGATCGTTCCCTTAGACGATGTCAAAAAACGATTTACACGACTCATATCCGTCGATTTAAGAACTGTTGGACTTGATATTGAGATGTTAAAACAGATTCGCCGAATCCTTCAGCATCACAAGGGGAATACGCCTGTTTATCTAACCTTCCGCGATCCGGAAGGGAAAAGCGTGGTCTTGTATTCCGGAGAAGATCTGAAGGTTGAAATAACGGATGAACTTTTCGAATCACTTGAGGAGTTAGCGGGTGAAAGCTCGGTTACGATTCGTTGATCGTGTTTATCTGATTTCTTGATAGAAAATTTGGTAACTTCCTCATATATCATAACTTATATCGAAAATCCGCTTGACAATCCTGTTAACTTCTGCTATTTTCCCTTTATCGAATACATAAGTACTTCATTTAGGCAAAGTTAGGGCATTTGTATCGAGAAAAGAGGCGGATTGTGGATGAGAAGAGACCGGGGGAGGTGAGTAAAAACGTGACTAAAAAAGATATTGTGATGAAAGTTTCAAATGATACGAATCTTACCCAGATCGATGTCAAAAAAATTGTTCAGAAAACACTCGATGTGATTGTGGAAAGTCTTGAGCGTGGCGAAACGGTTGAATTACGGAATTTCGGTGTATTTAAGGTGAAGAGTCGTCGCGGCCGGATTGGCCGCAACCCTCGGACGGGCGAAGAGGTTTCTGTTCCCGAAAAGCGCGTAGTGGTTTTTAAGCCGGGGTTGATTTTAAAACAGAAGGTGAAGTAAGGTATTGCGGATTTCCCACTGATTTCGAGGGCATCAAGGTCCGTGATGCTGGATTTTTGAATGGAGAACAGGGAGGGTGTTATGCCAGAGAAGGGCAAAGTAAAATGGTTTTCCAATGTCAAAGGGTATGGCTTTCTTGAAAAAGAGGGTGGCGGACAGGATATTTTTGTTCACTACTCGACAATTCAGGGCGAAGGTTATAAAACACTGGAAGAAGGTGAAGAAGTCACCTTTGATATTGTTCAGGGAGAACGCGGACCTCAGGCGACGAATGTTGTTCGCAGCAAGAAGGCGCCCAAACAGTCCGGTAGTGCCCCTGCCTAACCTGCAGCAGGTTAAGAAAACTAATTCACGTTGTTTTTTCGCAAGGATGGTTTGCGATAGATTCTAAGAGAATTCTGACACGAGCGTTTCTTCGAAAATAAGTTACCAGCAAACAGCCACGTCAGTTCAAGGTTGGTCCTGAGATCCTTTGCGGGACAACGGGGCTAACGTTTTACACTTCAACATCATGCAATCGCCCAGGCGGTTACGGCGTTTTTTTTCTACCCAAATCATATCTGGCAAGAGTAAAAAAGTTTTTCTCCCCCCCGTTGAAACTTATCATCTGAGGAACGTCCTGCATTTGGGCGTGGGGGATTGTTGCTTGATAACGGATGGTGACGGCCACGAAATCGAAGGT
>JAMWDC010000165.1:3261-5444 GCA_023819025.1 Candidatus Omnitrophota bacterium
TTTTAAGTTTTTGGGCGACGGTCAGACATGGGTTACCGTGGTCCGGCATAAAATTGGTGGTCAGATCGGGTCGGCCCTTTCGTCCTCTCGGACTTATCTGCGCATATGTCAGGCCCTCCTTCAAAAAGGGAAGATGGATACTTTAATTGAGAAGGCCCAGGAAATCGGTGTTCAGGAAATTTGGCCTATTGAAACTCGGCGGACTGTTGCTAGAATGAACAATGAAAAAAGTTCGCAGGCTCTTTTAAGGTGGCAACGGATTGCCCGTGAGTCGGCAAAACAGTCGGGTTCGCTTCGGCTCGCGAAGATTGCGTTGCCGAGAAATTTCGAAGAGGTACTGAAGGATATCCCCGGTTCTGAACAGGTTGTCATTTTTCATCCGGCCGTTGATGCCTTGGTTTTTCGGGATTGGATAAAAAAGCTTGAGGAGAACAAAGAAGAAAAAACGCAACAGGTATTGAATCTTTTTTTTGGTCCGGAGGGAGGGTTTTCTCAGGAAGAAATTCGTAAGGCTGTGAAACTTAGGGAATCTTTTCAGGAGCCTACCAAAATCGTAAGTTTGGGAAAAAATATTATGAGATCCGACACGGCGTTCCTTGGCGTGATTGCGAGCTTGCGGCTTTTACTGGGAGAGTAAAAAAAAATTAGCACGGAGGGACGATGGCACCGGTATTGGAAAACGAAGTTGGTGCAACCCATCGACCTGCCGAATCGTTCATCGCTTTGCCGGGCAGGGAGGTGCGAAAAAGTCTCCGGGTCCGATTTGTGACTCTCGGATGCAAGGTCAACCAATATGAAACACAGGGTATGCGGGAGGCCTTAGCGGGTGCAGGCATTGAGGAGTCAAGTGATTTGGGCAAACCTTGCGACTTTGTGGTCATCAATACATGCACCGTGACTGACAAGGCAGACAAAGAGAATCATTATTGGATTCGCCGTGCACGGCGTGAACACCCATTTGCGAAACTTATCGTCACCGGATGTTATGTTGAGAGAGACCATTTACGGCTCGCGGAGGATTCCGGCGTTGACCTGATTATCCCGAATAGCAAAAAATCCGTGATCGCGGATTATCTGACTCCGGCTCGGATCGACTCTCTCTCTCAGGTGAATGCGGGGAACCTAAAGATTCGGGCCCTTTTGCAGTCGGGCAATCCGAGGCACACCTATTGTTCTCTTCCTGTTTCCCGGTCCGACGGAAGAACACGGGGCTATATCAAAGTTCAGGATGGCTGTAATCATGCCTGCAGTTTCTGCAAGGTTGTGTTGGTGCGCGGGCGTTCGCGCAGTCGTCCGATTGCTGACATCGTGGATGAAGCGAAAAGGCTCCGGGATGCGGGATACCGCGAGGTCGTTTTTACCGGAATTCAGTTGGGAGCCTACGGGATGGATTTTGATAAAAAGCAATCACTGGTTGATATTCTGGAATCCTGCGCCGCCATCGAAGGACTGGATCGTCTTCGCATTAGTTCTATGGAGCCGATGGATGTCCAGGAACAACTGATAGCGGCGTTGCGGGATATTCCGAAGTGTTGTCACCATCTTCATATTCCGCTTCAAAGCGGTGACAACGAAATCTTAAAACGGATGAACCGCCGGTACGACCGATCTTTCTATATGGATCTTGTGACGCGTCTTAAATCAATGATGCCGGATTTTTCTCTTACCCTTGATGTGATGGCTGGTTTTCCGGGGGAGGAAGAACCTCATTTTCAAAATACCGTACAGTTACTCCATAAAGTTCGTCCTTTAAAATGCCACGTCTTTCCCTATAGCCGTCGGGAAGGAACTCGGGCGGCACGATGGCAGGAATGCCCCCGCGCCGAGATGCTCCGACGAGTTCGAAGACTTTTAGAAATCGGCCATCGACTTGGGGCACAGGAGCGGCAGTCGTATGTTGGTCGGACATTGCCTGTACTTGTAGAAACCAAGATTGTGGGGCGAGGAGTCGTACAGGGGCTGACAGCCAACTATCTTAAGGTTCGATTTCAAGGCGGGCCGGATCTCATGGGACAAATCGTACCGGTGAGACTTACCTCTTTAAATGGAGACACCCTTTCGGGGACATTGGATTGATCGGATAGGGGAGCCCCGCACGAAGCGTCCTATCCTAAAGATAGGATAAAATGGAGGGCATGCTAATTGGAATGGCTTTTTCAATGGATCGATGCAGTCGAGACGAG
>JAMWDC010000166.1 GCA_023819025.1 Candidatus Omnitrophota bacterium
GCCTTGCCTTGGCCCGGCAGGAGAACAATCGTTACATGAGCCACGCGTGTAACATGATTCTCGGACTCCACCCCGAAAAACTCCCCCCCCCATCCCGTGTCGTCCCCTCCCCATCCCGCTCCGTCCCACGCAATCCCCAAGAGAGGCCCTGTGATTTCGTTTTCTGCCATACAGGACAGCACGTGCGCATGGTGATGCTGAACCCGCAAAATCGGCAAACCGGAATGCTCGGCATACTGAGTCGAAAGGTATCCGGGATGAGCGTCACAAGCAATCCTGTCCGGCCTTGTATGATAAAACTGTTGAAAACTTTGAAGGGCCCGTTGAAACGCACCGAAGGTTTCCGGATTCTCCAAATCCCCGATATGCTGACTGACAAACACCTGCCCCTGCTTCGAATACGCGACGGTATTCTTCAAATGGGCTCCGACGGCCAAAACCGAGTGGGAATTTTCCCCAAGTCGAATCGGAAGAGGCGCGAATCCCCGCGCGCGTCGCAAAATGAATTCCCGACCCGAAACAACCCGCACAATCGAATCATCGACGTGCCGGACAATCGGCCGATTATGAACCAGAAAAAGATCGGCAATGGCCCCCAGACGGGAAAGTGCTTCCTTCTCATCAATCGCCATGGGTTCTTCAGCAAGATTTCCGCTTGTGGCCACAACCGGAAAATTCAATTCCCGGAGCAGGAGGTAATGCAGAGGCGTGTAAGGAAGCATCACTCCAAGATAAGGATTTCGTGGGGCAACCGCCGGTGAAATACGGGAAGGCATTTCTTGAGCGGGATTGAGGTCCCATGAAAATTTCCTGCGCAACAAAACGATCGGAGCCTCCGGTGAACGCAATAACCGTTCCTCCAGCGACGAGACCATGCAATCCTCTTTGACCATGCTGAAACTTGGATACATCAGTGCAAACGGTTTTCCTCCGCGGTGCTTTCTTTCCCGCAGTCGCTCGACGGCACGGTCGTTTCGGGCATCCGCCATCAGGTGAAATCCTCCGAGACCTTTGACCGCTACAATTTTCCCCTCACGAATCGCCCGGGCTGTTTGCTGCAGGGGCGGTTCGCACCTGTCCGACATCTTTACGGCGGAAACTGCCCCTGCGTCCATCCGAAATCTCCATGCCGATTGACGCGGCCGTTCCGATGACAAAACTTTGCCGTGCGCATCCCATAGTTCAAGATAAGGCCCGCATTCCGGGCAGGCATTCGGCTCGGCATGAAACCGCCGGTCCGAAGGATTTTCATATTCGTCCCGGCAAGCCGGACACATCTTAAACTTGTTCATGGAGGTATTCGCACGGTCATAAGGAAGGGCTTCGATCATGGAAAACCGCGGACCGCAGTGGGTGCAATTCGTAAAGGCATAGCCATACCGCCGATTTCGGGGATCGGAAATATCCTGAAGGCATTCAGGGCACGTCGCAATGTCGGGTAAGACCAAGGCTTCGAGATTCCCTGACGAATCACTTTCAAGGATTCTGAAACTGCAATAACCGATACCGTCTAAAAATGAGGCTTCTAAACTCTGGATAAAGGCTCGTTCGGGTTTCCCTTTCTCAATTTGTAAAAGAAATGTTTCCAAACGTCCCAAGGCTCCTTCGGCCTCGATCAACACACCCTGAGATGAATTCCTCACCCAACCCGTGAGGTCCAGTTCCGTAGCCAATCGATAGATAAAGGGACGAAACCCGACCCCCTGAACAGCACCGCGGATCGTAACCCGCAACCTTTCCAGGGGACGACGGTAGAGACTTGGAATCTCCTCTGATTTTTCCGTTTTCGGATGATACGGCTCGGTTAACACCTGTTCTCCTCTGCGGGATCTTCTCTGACCGTCAGGAGTAATGAGATTAGCCCTGTTTGGATGATCGTGGACTGCGTTATTATAGCACAACGCTCAAACTATGATAACCGCCAGGCGCAGGTCCCGCCAACAAGGATCTGTCCCTTGCGGTAATCTTGTTGGGGTCTGTCTCTGAAAAGGAAATTTTAATCGATATCAAACGATAGAACTTGAACGATCGAGCCGGGGTAAAAAGTCAATTCCAGCTGGGCATTTTCAAGCAACGTCCCCTTCGCTAAAACCCTGAAGGTTTCTCTAAACGAAGTCTCTTTCGACCCCGTAAATTCTCCGACCTTCAATCGGATCTTTGAAACCGATTTCGCTCCTTCTCGCTTCGCGTGTTCGCAAATTCCCCGAATGACCGGCTCAATTAAATGGGTTTCATGCACCGAGGGCCTCTTTCACTTCCCGTACGACATTGTTGAGGGCTTTTTTTACGGGCTCCGACATTTCGGAACCCAATGTCACCCTTTCGGGTTCGATACCGAGCATATAAATCTCGGCCTTAATCTCACGATGAAGATAATCCATCAATAACTTGGGCGAAATATCGTGGGTTGTAAAACCGCTGGCCAAAATTTCAGACGGTGTCAAAATCTCGTAATCCCCGCTTTTGGATTTCAAGTGGACTGCATCCACAATCAAAATCGTATCCGGCGATTCCTGGACGATCTTCCCCAAGTAACTTTCCGGGGAAGTCCCGGCATCGATACAAACCGCAGGAACCTCTCCCTGCAATCGCTGGACAAGGACGGGTCCGAAACCGTCGTCACCGCGCAGCGGATTGCCGATCCCTAAAATCACAACTTTCCCTTTGAGAACATCTGTCAATGATTTATCCAAAATATCAACTCCAAGAAAGGGAGACAAACACTCCTTGGTGCCGCCTTGAATAACTTGAATAATGAATAAAATGAAGCGGCGATCTCTGATTCTATTGTGACTTCGTCGTAAGTGTTGTTTCTCTGCGGCACCGGGCGCAAAGGATTTTGAACCGATCGGACCGGCCACGATCTTTGAGGGCTGACACAATGTTCGGGTCGAGAATTCCAAGATCGGCGAGGCGGGTTTGGTACAAGGTAGGATTGGAATAGGTCAGCTCTCCGATTTTCTCTGAAATCCATTTCAAATGATCTTTCCCGGCAATAACCGTCCCGCAGATTTCGCAAAGCTGCAATTCTTTCTCAATCGTCTCGTAGGACTTCTTCCGGTCAAAAAACGAAAGTTCCCAATCCGTGGAGAGTTTGATCCCTGAATGATCCGCAATACATGCCGCCTCACACTGGCCGCAAAAGATACAGGTATCCGTATAATGAATCATGACCCTTTTGGCGGTACCGCCCTGGGCAGGGATCATATCCTGATGGTCAATGGCCTCGACGGGGCAAACCTCTTCACATGCCAGACAGCCGACGCATTTGTTCTGATTGAATTTCGGCTGACCCCGAAAATTCGGATGGGGCTGATGCGGCTCCTTCGGAAATTTGGACGTATAAGGTCCTACAATAAGGGCCTTGATTGCTTCAATAAGTTCTCGAACCTTCGGCAATTTCATCCCCTACCACCTTCCTCCTTCTACCTTCTCCCTTTCCTTACGCTTCCCCCTCTTTGTCCTCAGCGTATTGATCTACCACGCTTCCTTCCCAAAGTTTGATCCCTGAACGATGAGCGCCTCTGGCTAAGGCATGGGCGGATACAGGGGTGGTCAAGACCAGGAAGAACAAGCACAAAAGCGCCTTGATTCCCGGAGTGGTAACTCCTACGACAAGAAAGGTCCCGAAAAGAATGCTGCAGGTACCAAGGGTCACACATTTGGTCGCTGCCTGCAGACGATTGTACACGTCGGGAAGACGAATCAGTCCCAAACAACCCAAGAGGTCAAATGCCAAACCCACGCTGATCAATATCAGTCCGATGATTTCATTCATCAAAGTCTTTCCCCTCTAAAAATTTGGCCAGTGCCAAAGTACTAATAAAACTTTGAAGTGCCCAAGCAATCCCGATATCGATGTACCATGACCGATGTGTCGTGACCGTCAGGATCGAACATAAACCAACCAACATGATACCCAGGATGTCCGTCGAAACAATCCGATCGGCACTCGTGGGGCCTTTCGCGATACGGTAAAGACACATAAAACACGCCACAATCAGGATGAAAAGGGTCCTGCCGAAAAAGCCGACATTGGGAAGGTTATGATGGAAAAGGAATGGGATCGGCCGGAAGATGATCCAGACCCCAATGCCGGCCAAAATTACGGTCCCAAGGATCCATCGAGCCATTTTCATGAGAAACCTCTACTCAAAGATTTTCCCCAAAATTTCCTCAAAACGTTTTACGATCGTTTTCGTGGCCCCTTCGATATCGGTCGCCTGAATATTAATCCAGTGGATGTATAAAACGCCTTTCTCCCTGTCGATATCCACACTCATCGTGCCGGGCGTCAGCGTTATCGAATTGGCCAAAAACGTTAACGCCGTATCCGTCTTTAAGGTCGTCTTGACCCTAACGATCCCCGGCTTGATGGGTAATCGAGGATGGATCACGCGATAGGCAACGTCAAAATTGGCCTTGATGCATTCCCATATCAAAACAGGAACATAACAGGCCGCAAAATACCAACATCGGATCGGATAACGGGAAAGATGTTTTCCTGAAATAAATAGATCCCCGATGATGAATACCACAAAGGCCGAAACAAAGATGCCGACCACAAGATGCTGCCAATCCGGCACCCACGTCAGGAGGCACCAGGATAAATACGAAACGAGGAATAACAGTACCTTGCTCCTCATTTAGACCCCTCCTTTAAAGGCTGCCGCCGTGAATTGAATACCTTCCACAAGGACCCTCGATGCATGACGCAGAAAGATTTCGCCAAAACCAGGCATCAGGAGGAGTCCCCCGGTCACGCAAATAAACGCCAAGACCACCATCGCCAGTCTCATCACAACAGGTACTTCGCAAATTTGCCTCAGGCCTTCTGTTAACTCGCCGTAGTAGGCATACTTCATCACCTTCATAAACGATGCCAAGGTCAAGATACTCGCCAACACAGCCCAAAAGGCATATCCAAAATGACCGGCTTGTATGGCGGCAAGGATAATGATGAGTTTACTCCAAAAACCATTAAACGGAGGGATCCCCGCAATGGACATTGAAGCAATAAGATTCGTGGAACCTGTCACCGGCATCCTTTGGAACAATCCGCCCATCTTCTTTAAATCGCGAGTGCCCGTAGAATATTCCACCGCGCCCGAATTTAAAAACAGGAGAGACTTAAAAATGGAATGATTAAAAAGATGAAAAAGCCCGCCCAAAATCCCGAGCGGCGTGCCCAACCCGATGCCTAAAATAACATACCCAATCTGGCTGATGGAATGATACGCTAGGAGCCGTTTCAAATCCCACTGCCCGACCGCCAAAAAGACACCCGCCACCATGGAAAGTGTCCCCAAAAACATAAAGATTGAGGATACCGCAGGACTGATTCCGATAAGGTTAAAAAAGATGCGGCATAACGTGTAGACTCCCAGCGAC
>JAMWDC010000167.1:0-1330 GCA_023819025.1 Candidatus Omnitrophota bacterium
CAAGGATCCGGACAACCTTCAGGCTTGTGTGGCCATCCGTGATCGGACGCCGACCTTCCTGAACGCATTCGACAAAGTGTTCGCATTCCAATTTCAATGCCTCCACTTTTTCAATGTTCGGGGCGTACATATCCCCGGTCCGGTACTCGATCAGGGTTTTATAAAGTCCCTCTTTATTGTTTTTTGAAACTTCGATACCCCGGTCATAAACTTTTATCTTTTCATCAGCTTCGAGGTCGTCATAGATCAGCATTTTTTTTCTTCCACAAATCATGGTGAGTCTCACTTTGACAGGTGCGAGCCAATTTACATGAAGGTGGGCCATGATGGTGCGCGCGAGCTCCATCGAAATATAGGCCATATTTTCAATCTGAGAATGAGAATGCCGAGCACCTGTGGCAATCAAGGACAGCGGCTCTTTTTCAAGAACATACATAAGAATGGATAAATCGTGAGGGGCTAGATCCCAAACCACATTCAAGTCCTGCTGAAAAAGACCCAAGTTCACCCTCACGGAATCAAAATAGTAGATATCGCCCAGTTCGCCTCGCTTCACAATCTCTTTGATCTTTTGAACGGCTCGCGTATAGATAAACGTATGGTCCACCATAAGCACACGTTTGTGCTTGTCAGCAAGTCTCACAAGTTCATCGGCCTCTTTACTGGATGCGGCAAGCGGTTTGGCCACGAGAACATGTTTCCCTGCTTCTAAAGCTGCTTTGGCGATTTCATAGTGAGTGGAGATCGGGGTTGTGATAAAGACAGCATCAATTTTGGAATTATGGATGAGAGACTCGATACCAGAAGCAGTTTGAATGTGGGGGAAACGCTTCTTGGCTAAGGTCTGCCGTTTGGGATCCTGATCAACGACCTGGATGAGTTCCGCACCGTTTACTTCGGAGATGTTACGGGCTAAATTCGGCCCCCAATAGCCGTATCCAATCACACCCACCCGAAGGGTGTTGGGTGAAGTGGCTTTTTGCTCCTGTATATGTTCCGCGGTTTTTGTTGTAAGCACTGGAATTTATTTGACTTGATGGAATTTTGGGTATTCTACCGCTCATCAGATAAATGTCAAGGAGACTACAGGCGCCCCTCAAGCAGTTAGGATGATCGGGAGAAATTGAGGATTGATATCGTCTATGAAGCACTCACAACTTTAATTTTCTGAGTCACTTATCACAATCGAGCTTGCCGAAAATTTGGGACGATGTTTTGCAAGTGCGCTTTCATAAACTTGCGTGATCTCTTGAGCCATCCGGTCAACGGTAAAGAGTCTTTCCACCATCTTTCGGCCTTCGATCCCGATTTTTTGTCTTAAATCCTTATT
>JAMWDC010000167.1:1340-1670 GCA_023819025.1 Candidatus Omnitrophota bacterium
AAATCTCTCTGGCAAGTTCCTTCACATTCCTGGGTTCGACCAGAATACCGGTTTCGTAATTTTGCACCAGAGAGTTGAGTGCCCAAATATTGGTCACAATGACCGGCTTCCGACAGGCCATGGCCTCAATGATACTTAATCCAAAACCTTCACGCCACGTCGCCGGAAGGGCAAAGACATCCATGGCCGCAAGCGGTTTCGACACATCCGATAAGTTTCCCGTAAATACGATCCGATCCTCCAAAGATAATTCGCCGATCAATTTTTTGAGAGTATCCTTCTCGCGACCGTCTCCAACAATCAGCAATCGGACCGCTGGGATTTCCGTTT
>JAMWDC010000167.1:1727-5377 GCA_023819025.1 Candidatus Omnitrophota bacterium
ATCCTTCCCAAAGCCAAAGGACAATTTGGCTTCTTCGGGGACGTGGCTTTTGTATGCCCGTTCCAAACTGACGATGTCCACTGCATTATTGACAATGCGAATCTGAGCCTCGGGAACATGAAAATCACTTTTGAGATTATCTGAGACGGGTTCGCTGATGGCAATAACATAATCCCCCCATGCAGGCAACAGACGGCGACCGAGCCGGCGCTTGTAGAATCCGTGACAGGTAGTTACCACAGGAATCCCCATGCATCGCTGTACCCAATAGGCCAAAACTTGAGTAATTCGAGTGTGGGCATGCAGGATCTCGATCCTCTTTTTCCTGATCAGATCACAAATACCCGGGATGGCCCAATAAATCTTGGGATGAAGTTCGTTTTTCGTGCGTATGGGAAATTCAAACGTCTCGGCCCCTCGTTCTCGAAATAACGGTGTCAAGTTACCGCCGCTGGATAAGACACCGATGTTAACATTGAGCCGGCCGAGAGGCTCGACCAAACGAAGTATATAAGATGAAATCCCCCCTGTATTTAAATGGGTTGCCAGATGCATCACTTTCATAGGGTACCCTTTATGGCTTCCATTCAATGGATCCGCCGCGGTTCCATTGGCCGGCCCCCCGAAGACGGAACCGGATTATTTTTGTGGACCGGCTTGGAGTTCCACGGTCACGGGATTACTCCAAGTTTCGACATCCCCATATCTTATTTTGGCTTCACCCTTTTTGCCGGTATTGACAATCGGTCGGAATCCCAACCGGAAGGTTATCTTTCCCGGCTTCGCAGACTCCGTGATCCCCAAAAGAAGGTCACGTTCGATCCACTCCGACGGTTTGCGAGTAACCTGTTCGAGCATATTATCAAGACACATCTCAACACCGGTATAAACAACCGGATAATCATCCGGAACCCAATGGTAGCCGTAAGCGCAGCTCCACAATGAAAGAGTTTGTTCTTGCGAACTGATATTTTTGATGCGTGTCGTCAGTGTAAAATCGGCGATGAGTTTAACAATTTTGATCCGACGGTTGTAAAACGCGTAATAATCAGGACGGGCGATCGGGACGATCGTCACCTGAGGGGTCTTGGATTGAACTTCGACCTGAAAGACCGGCTCTTTGGCAAAGGCCGAAGAGGAGAACACAAGCAACAAACATCCCAGAGTTCGAATGATTTTCGATGTCATCGTCAAAATTTTTTTTGTCAACTCACACGTTTCCATCCATCCGGCAAATCGATACTGCGGGCCTTGTAAAGGATAATATGTTCTTTCTTGCATAATTTTTCCAAATCTTCCAAGAGCGCCTTATCCGCAGGCGTATAGGAGGCGGGGTGGGCCACCACCAGCCACACACCGTTCGCCTGCACGGTTTTGTCCTGGCCGAGGAAGAAATTGACCAATTGTCCTGCGGTTCGGAATGAAAATTGTTTGGCGCCTGCGGTTGCCAAAAATCCTGCGGGAAAAACTCGCGGCGTGAAGACCCGTTCGATCACATGATGAACGGAGAGCCCTTTGGACCGATCCGGCCCCTTGGAAGGAGGCGGTTGACTTTCGATCGCTCGGAGGGGTGATTCGGTATTCGCCACAACAGCGGGAGGTGAGGCAACCGTCGATGCCGCAGGAGATTGGACGGAAACCGATGTCATTTTTTCGCGGAGACTCTCTAAAAATTTAGGGTGGATGTCGGCACCCAAAGAATCCGCCTTTTGAACGTCTTCCCAAGACTTCCCATAATCCCCTTTTTGAAAATAAACGATGGCCCGATTATAGTAGGCATCTCCCAAACCGGGATTCAATTCGATCGCCTTGTTATAATCGGCAAGGGCCGAATCGTATTGACCTTGAAGCACATACGCACTCCCCCGGTTGCGGTAGGCATTGATAAGTTCGGGATCCAATTCAATGGCCTTTGTTAAATCACGGATGGCCTTGCCATAATCCTGCTTATCCCGTCCCCAGAGAAGTCCCCGATTATTATAGGCATCCGCATTGGCAGGATTTAATTGAATGGCTTTCTCATAATCCGCAAACGCGCGATTGATATCCCCTTTCATTTGATAAGCAAGCCCCCGATTATTATAGGCCTCGGAACTCTTTGGATCCGACTGGATCGCTTGACTGAATCTTCGAATGGCATCGTCATACGCCCCCGCCTCCCCGAAGCGGATCCCTTCCCGAATCAATTTTTGATCCTCCTCGGCAGCTTGGGAATATCCCACCCAGATAATAAGGGTCATAAGATGTGCCGCCAAAGACCGTTTCACCGACACGTTGACTCCTCCCTTCAAACACCCTCGATGTGGTCATCCGCAACTGATGCACACTTTTGGTTTTCTCATAAACGAATTAATCCTCCTCCTCGCCCCAAACAATTTTCTTTCCCGCAAAGATCTTCCGGATCAGCTGAATTAATTCCCCCACCTCGGGTTTGTAGATAATTCCCAGAATGCCCGCCTCTACGCATTTCTCCTCGAATCCTTTTTGAGTAAAACAAGTAAACATCACCACCGGGATGGGTTGCGTCACGGGATTCGCTTTGAGCTGGCGGCAGACTTCAAGCCCGGGGATATCCGGCATTCCTTGATCCAGAACAATCAGATCAGGTTGGACGGCGACCGCCTTATCCAGAACATCACGACCTTTTTCGAGCATGATCACGTCATAATGATACGCCCGCAGCCGCTCAAGCATGATCTGACGAATGGCGGGTTCATCATCCACATACAGAATTTTCTTTTTCGGAAGGCCGGGTGTTTCGGGCTTTTGCTTGAAAAACATGACCTTGATTCCTCATCCCTCAGGCGGTTTTCCCACCTAAAAGTTCCTCAACCTTTCCGACTAATACCTCGCCTTCAAAGGGCTTGGGCATGTAGACATCCGCAGGCACTTCAACCGCCTTCCCCATGTCCTCGTGGACAAATGCACTGAGCATGATGATCGGAATGTGTTTGTACTGCGGGCTCTTCTTCAAAATGCGAACAATCACATTGCCCGTCATTTTCGGAAGCGCAAGGTCTGTGATCACCAAATCCGGTTTTTCTTTTTCGACCTTTGTAATACCTTCTTGCCCATCCTTGGCCGCCACCACATCATACCCATGGGCACGAAGCCGTGTACTCACCATGGTCCGGACCTCTTTTACATCCTCAATCAGCAGAATTTTCTTCTTCTGTCCCATGACCGGCCTGCCCCCCAAGAAAGAATCATGCTCGAGTTTAGCATATCCTTTCAAGAATTCAATCCCGCGATCTGGAACCGCAGTAACGTCCCGCGCAGTCACAAAAATGCCTGCGGCACATTGCGTTAAGCCTTGACGATTGCAATAAAAGAGCTGCCTTTTTATTGTATGGAAAAGAAAGCAGGGGGACTCGTCGGATGGGCTGCTATTCGAATCACGAAACCGTTTCTGCGGCGGTGAGCCGTTGTCGTAACCGAGTCAACTCATGAAGGAGTACGCGGGGAATCCGGTCACCGAATTGGCGGTAATAGTCACCAATATCATCCGCCTCTTTTTTCCAGCCTTCGATATCCACGCGGAGAAGAAGATCCAGATCTTTAGGATCGATAGCCAGCCCGGACAGATCTAAACCGTCTTTTGCGGGAAGATATCCGATAGGTGTTTCCACTGCCAGACCACTGCCGTCAAC
>JAMWDC010000168.1 GCA_023819025.1 Candidatus Omnitrophota bacterium
TTTCTGCTTCGCATTCAGCTTTCAATCGGGCATGCCACCTTTACCAGTGAAGCTGAGAGGATTCGCATCTTCCCCTGCTCTCCCATCGATGCTATGGGGTCGCCAGACTGGGTATCGTCAATTCCACATCCGTGATTTAGAGCTTTTTCTATCGGAGAAACAGCTTACGATATTGTCTGTGCTTATTAAAGTGGAGACGAGTTTAACAGACCGGATGAGATCTGTCATCGGTTCCACTTTCTGACAGAAATTCGGATGGCTTCACCGCCTCATATTGATCATTGCGGTTATGTTTCCCAATCGCTAAGCGACCAGCGGGTTTTGAGTCGGGCGCAGCCTTTTTCAAGGAGCAGATTGTTTAGATAAATTTCTTGACCGTCCGGTTGGATGAGGAAAACATCGGAAAGATAGCGGTCCCATTTGTCCGGCTTGGTGGTAGTGATGAGAATGCGCTCGGTGGCCTTGATTTGACTTTCGACAAACTGTTTTGCCACTTTCCCTTCAGGGGTGGAAAGTTCCGGCGCATCGATATCCCGAAGTCTGAGTTTTTCCTTGACCCACGGCGGGCTTAGGTGTCCCTCCAGGTAAATTTTCATCCAGACCGTATCGCCGTCCACCACACGGATCACATCCGCCTCGTAAGTATAAAGAAGATCGGCTGAGGCGTTTTGAAGTTTTTCTATTTTCCCTCCAGGAATTTTCCGCACGATATCTCCCTCACGGAAACGCGTTGATTCTTTGCCGGAGAGATTCCAGTACGAAGCAAAACCGTGATCGAGTGCGAGCCCGCCTCCCTCTTTGATTATGCGGTACGTGAAAAGTTCGCCTTTTTTGGGCGTAAGCAGGGTGGGAGCGGAAAGCAAATGTCCAGAGGCGGCGGTCCCTTTTCCCCGCAATTGGAGTTGGGATTCAAGTTCGGGGACTGTCCAACGCCGGCACGCCGCTTCCCGAGCAAGCCGGATGCGGAGCTTGCCGTCTTCCACCGGAAGAAGCGTGCGGTAGTGAGACCAGGTTAAGACAAATTTTGATTCTTTCTTTGAAGCAGGATAAGGGGTTACAGACATATGTCGCCCATCGGCGAAATAAGGATCGGGAAAAAGTTTCGGAAATTTCTCCGCAAATTGCCGGCACCGGTCAAGCACGCTGACACTGATTCCTTCGTCTTTGGAAAGTTTCCCTAGCACCTCTCCGCCGCGCCGCGCCCGCGAGCGATTTTGCAGCAAATATTCCCTGATCCACCAGCCGGTGACCCAGTACGTCCATACACGCGTTTCCTCAATCCTGCGCTGTCCCAGAAAAAGCGTTTCGTGGACTCGCCGCCTGAGTTCGGTATAACTTGCCGGCGTACTGTCTATTGATTTTTTGACAACGGCTATTCCTGTCATTTCAATTCACCGGAAACCCACGAGAGATTTTTTGAAAGGCTGTTGGGTTGGAATCAAGGCGTTCGAAATAGCCGATACCGGTAGGATTCAGACGAACACGATCGAATTCCGGAAAGAATTCTCCCTTTCGATACCCTCGTTCAAGAACGCCCAAAGACTCCAGAGAGTCGATGAAACAATACTGAAGTCCCCGAATCCTATTGTCCTTCGCACAGCCCGGGTCGTGTGCCTCCCATTGAGATTCGAATTCTCTAATAATTTTTTCGGCCGAAGGGTACCCTTCCATCGATCATTCGGCTTTCCATTCCGCGGTACGAGCCCCAATACCGTTCCATTTTTGTTTCACAAGCCCCCCCCTTTGCCTCCCCTGCTCGGGGGAAGGGATTCCATTTCGGTGGAACTGGAGCAACGCAGTTCTAGTTGGATCTATTTCAGTTTGAAGACGATCCTCAATCCTTTTTCGATCGCCGAAGGATTCTTTTCCTGCTCGGTTCATCGGTTTTCGCTTGAACCGCAGCACTTTTTGTATTTTTTCCCGCTCCCGCAGGGGCACAGGTCATTACGGCCTATTTTGGCACCTTCACGCCGCTTCGGTTCGGAAGGATAAACCTGCCGTTCGAACCACTGCATCGCTTTCTCGTTCCGCCACCAAAGCTCCCCGTTCTCCCGGCAGTAGTAAATAGCCTCGTCCTCTCCGCCAAACTGAACGGTTTGAAATTCCGTTTCGGGAATTTCTTTAAGGCCCAAAAGATAATCGGGGACATGTTTGTTACTCTCGACCGCTTCCTCAAGACAGGCACGACTGACCTCGCTATCCCCGTAAATTTCGTAATACAGGAGGGCGTTTGTGTAACGCCACTCCGCGGTCGCGTCATCGGAATACCGTTTTTGCATCAAGTCAAGGAGCTCGCCGTGATGGCCTGTTTCCAAAAGTCGGCCGGCCAGAAAATACCGTACTCCCTGGTTGTCGTTCGGGTCGAGATCCAAAAGCGCTCGGAGATGTGCTAGGCTCTCCTTTTTCTTATTATCATACCAAAGGGCCTCGGCAAGATTGAAACGGGCACGCATATAGGGCCGTGTCTCGAAAATTCCCCAGAAACGCCCCTTATTTTCCCTGAAAAAATCTTCTCCCAGAAACCGCTCACCAGCTTCAACCCCCTTTCGGTACCAGCGGATCGCTTCCTCAAGATCATCCGTTTCCTCGCCGAGTATTACATAAGCATCCACGCAGTTTTCGGAAAGCTGGAGCGCTTCCCGGGCTAGTTTGATCCGTTCCGCTTTGTCTTTGGAACCAAACGCCTTATAAACCAGATCCTGCGCTGCTTCCAAGGAATCCTTCGGCGCCAAAGCAGGAATTACCTTACCCATCATACGCCCGAGGATTGACCGTACCCCCTTGACCGTCTTTGGATTCTTTTCCCGTAAATGACGCATCAGGTCAAACATGGTTTTTTCAAGCACCCTCGGATCACACCCCAGCAAAGGTTCTTTTTGCCATTGACCCGCTGCTGCACTGTCTTTGTTGAACAATCGATCCACCATCGGAAAAGCCTCCCGCGTCTTTCTTTCACGAGTCTCGTACTGCTGCTTGGCGTACCGTTCCCATGCCCCGGCTTCCGGATATTTTTTCCCCATCAACATGCACGCCCAGGCAAAATCCTCCTTGAGATCGCAAAAATCATGGTCCCATTTTCCCTGCTGAACGGCCGCGTACACCCTGTCCGCCCCCTCCCAGGCAAACTGCCCCAGAAGGGAGGACAATAGCTGGGTCCGGACTGAAAGATCCGGCTCCCGATCGATCAGATCAAGACAGGCACAGGTACTTGTTTGCGAACGAATATGCCCCAACGTTTCTGCCGTGTAGGTACGGAACACCTTCGCGGCGTTCTCAAACCGCCCGCGGATGAGCTCAACGACTCTGTCGGAACCTACCTGAGCCAGCATCCGGCCGCACAGGTCATTCCGACAATCGTAGTCTTCATGGAACTTATCAAGAATTGCTTCAGCCGCATCCTCCAGCCGCAAGGCACCGGCAAGCTCGATCCGAGCAAGCTCCATCCACCAGTTCGGATGACCGCCTTCCTTTTCTTCTTGAATACAGTCGCGGCTGATTCCACCCATGACCCGCCCGGCTGTTTCCTCACCGAACCGGGATAAGCACCTGATGAGAGCTTCGTAAACGGGCTCGTCTTCTTCAAAGCCTTCATCCTCCCTGTGCTTCCGGCAAAGTTCCTCAAGCCGCTCCCACAAAACACCGAAAGGCCTTTTTTCGTAATCGAAAAAAAGCGATAATTTTTTCCGCTCGGCCTCGCGAAGAATCGGCGCTTCCAGAATCCGGTCCTTGAACGGCCGGATGAGGTCGAGGGGTGCGTGAAAGATCAGATTCGCCAAATGCAGGGCATAACTATCCCTGAAAGAATCGTCGAATGTTCCGCCCTTTTCCAGCTCGCCAACGGCCCATTCCAGCGTTTCATGAGTCTGGACAAGACGCTGTGCGTAATAAAGCAACAATAACGCCGGCTCGCGGCCGTATTTTTCCACAGCGCGGATCACAAGCGGCATGACTTCCGGATCCTGCTTTCTCAAGTCGCTCAAATACTCAACCGCCATCCTCCGGATCTCCTGTTCGGGGTGGATGACCGCATCTTTAATTTTCTCAACCCGCATCAGGGTCATTTGAGTCATAGGCACCTTTTTTTATCTTTTATCCGCTCTTGGCTTTTTCGAAGCGGGATTGGACGGGTTCGCAGAAGGCCCAATAGACTTCGTACCGTTTTTGTCCTGCCAAAAAACCAAAGCCACAGCCATTTGATTCTTTCAAGTTATCCTTCGCTAAAGAAATCTGTGTCAACCTTCTTGATTTGATAGGAAGCAACGGCGGAGACACCGATGTCGTGATCGATCATGAGATTCGTCAAACGGCACCCGTCGATCAAAATGATTTTACTCTCGATTCCGCGGGCATACTGAATTGCCTCATCGGTAAACTTGGAAGTCGTAATGAAGATTTCTTTCCTCGCCCGCTGACCCTGCAGGGCTCCAACAAACATCTGGATCTCGGGTCTTCCAACCACATTGTCCCAGCGCTTGTACATAGATCACCTCAAGCCCAAGACGATCTTCACTAATGATCCCGTCAATCCCTTCATCGCCCGTACGTCCGATTGCACGGCCCGCGTCTTGCCGTGAGCCCACCGTAACCCATTTTGACAAGCAAATCGATTACAAGCCACTCAAAGAAACTCGGGGAAGCGCGCTTCACTTGTTCGAGCAGTTCCTCGGCCAACCCTTCCCGCAGTTTTTGGTAACCTGATTCAAGTAGTTCGGCCGGAGTTTCTTCCGTCTCTCGTGAACTCACTGTTTTATGCCCGCCCCTCCTCGTCCTGTCACGGGTTGCTGTCTAAATTTCCGAAACCCCGGAAACTGATCAAGGAACGCGGCATTAATTTTAGGCGGGTTATGGGAAAGCACTTCATTGCCACGCTCAGTCATTTTGAAAACCGCACGTCGGGGAGACTCGATCAGGCCCGCCTGTTTCATGTAAGTACTTGCCTATCCCACACGATTTTGACACACGGGTTGCTGACCGCTCGGAAGGAGTTCCTTCAATTCTCCATCGGTCAGCATAAATTCAGAGTCAAGCGCCTCCACAAGCTCCTTTTTGCTTTGTTCACCTCGAGCAGCGAGTACCCGCAGAAGCGGAAGCATGAATGTTTGATAATCAGGTATCGGCATTGATGACTTCCCTTGTGTGAGAAACATGGATCTAACCTAAACCCCTCACGGACACGTCACGTCCCTTTCGTCTTCCTGAGTTGGTTGGATCAGCCTTCTGCCCATTGAGTGACAGTTTCCTTATATAAATATAAAGCGCCACTGGCCGCCCATTTTGGAGGCAGGCATTCTACCCCGCTGGCAAAGCTTGTAGATTTTCTCCTTGGAAGCCTGAAGGGAATCGGCAATTGGATCAATGGTCAGCCATTTATCGGTCA
>JAMWDC010000169.1 GCA_023819025.1 Candidatus Omnitrophota bacterium
GGAACGGTTTTAATATCTTCGCCAGATAAAGGGCAGTGGTTTCGCCTTCGGTATTGGGATTGGTGGCGAGGATCACTTCTCGGACTTTCCCCTGCTTCACCCGTTCCAGGAGATCCTTGATCTGAAGTTCGCCCGGGCCGATCCCATCCAGGGCCGACAGGGCACCGAGAAGGACATGATAAACCCCGACATAGACGCCCGTTTTTTCGATAGCGATCACATCCTTGGGATCTTCAAGGACACAAACAATGCCGTGATCCCGTCCCGGATCCGTACAGATATGGCAGAGACGGCCGTCGGCAAAATTGTGGCAAATTTCACAGAAAAAAACGTTTTCCTTCACCTCATTCAATAAGGAGGCCAACTCGGCAACTTCCTCCCTTTTAGTTTTAAGAATATAAAACACGATCCGTTCTGCTGAGCGGCGTCCGATGCCGGGCAATCGGACCAAAGCCTCAATCAAGCGTTCCATCCAGTGTGCATAACCCTTCATCGCAGCGTTGAGGTTTCTCCTTAGGTTGTGAGGCCCCCGGTGTTTACTGTTCCCGGCGAATGATTTTCGCGCCCTTAAAAATATCCATGGCCTGCGAAATGATATCCGGAAGTCTGGATTCGTCCTTCTTCGGTTCGGAGGATTCCGTTTTGTTTTGTGTCTCTTCAAGGCGGATAATGACAAACTGAGCATGAATCTTTTTCCCGGACACGGACTCCAAAGCCTCTTCAACTAACCGGCGGTTTACGACCTTTTCCAAGGTATCCTTGTGGAACTGAAACTCTGCCGGGAGTCCCAAAACCACTGTGGCATCGTTCACCTCAACCGGCTGAGCCTCGGAAAGAAAAATCCCGGTGGACATCCGCTTGCTCTTGACGTATTCGATCACCTGAGGCCAGACAGATTCCACCTCGTCGATCGTCATCACGGATTCGTCCGTGGATGGTTTTGCCTGATCCTGAACCGCATACGACGCTTTCAGGGATGACTGAACCGGAGATGACGATGAACCGGCCCGGGATTGAGGGCTTTTGTTAAAAATGGGCGTCGTTTCCTTAACCGGAGACGGTGGAGAAGAGAGATTTTGCAGTCTTGAACCCGTCATCGGCAAATCCGGATTCTTTGCGGTTTGCGAATTCCCTTCCTGGGTAACTAAGTCTTCAATGGATCTTAATCCGTCCATGTGCAAAAGTTTTAAAAGAACAGTTTCCACCATCAACCGGGGAGGGGCAATATTGCGGCGGAGCTGGCTCTGAAGATTGCCGAGAATGCTCAAGGCCAGTAAAAGTTCGCTTCGTGAAAAATCACGGGCCTTTTTCTTTAAATCGGCGATGATCGCTTCGCTGATTTCGACGTAATCCTCCGGTCGATCGGCGGAGGTTGTTCTGCCGTCTGTGGGCCAGCAATGGAATAAAAGAAGATGCCTGAAAATTTCGAACAATTGCCGGGCAAATTGAACCAGGTCTTTGCCCGCGTCATAAAGTTCCCGGACAATCGAAAAGATCTTTTGGACATTGCGTTCCCGCAGGGCATCGATCGCCTCGATCAAGACATCCTCCGAGACGAGCCCGAGCATGGAAAGCACATCCTCTTCGGTGATTTCCCCTTCCGCAAAACTCGCCAGCTGATCCAAAAGACTTTCCGCATCGCGCAGGGAACCCTCGCTGGCCTTCGCAATAAGGAAAAGGACGTTTTTGGGACAAGACAACTTTTCATGCTTCACGATCACCTCCAACTTCCTGGTGATCTCGGTTGCCGGGATGCGCTTGAAATGAAACCGCTGGCAGCGGGAGAGAATCGTCATCGGAACCTTATGAGGTTCAGTTGTGGCGAATACAAATTTGACGTGAGGAGGGGGTTCTTCCAGGGTTTTTAAGAGGGCATTGAAGGCCTCGGGGGTCAGCATATGAACTTCATCGATGATGTAAATCTTCGAACGCCCCGTGACCGGTTTGAATTTGACTGTTTCACGGAGGTTTCGGATTTCCTCGATCCCCCGGTTCGAGGCTCCGTCGATCTCCAAGACATCCAGGGAATTCCCCTGTGTGATTTCCATGCAGGCAGTACATTCCCCGCAAGGTTTTTCCGTGGGACCTTTGGCGCAGTTAAGGGCCTTGGCGAGAATTCTTGCCGTGGAGGTCTTACCCACCCCCCGGGAACCCGAGAAAAGAAAACTTTGCGGGATCCGCCCCTGCCGGATCGCATTTTTCAAGGTCGTGGTAATCGGTTCTTGCCCCACCACATCCTCGAAAGTCTGCGGTCTAAATTTCCGGGCAAAAATAACGTAACTCATACGAACCTTTCGCTTCAATCATGATGTGCGGGATTTTTCTGAAAGTCTGCGTATTATAACCATTCCCTGAAAAAATTGGCACTTCCTTTTGCAATATCTCTCAAAGATGAATGCCGTTATAAATTCTCCGAACACATTGAAAAAGAAAGGAAGAGACTCTCTCTCATCATCTTCGGTCTGCCTTTGCTGGCAAAAAGTACGGAGAGGCAGGGATTCGAACCCTGGAGACCCTTACGAGCCTAACGGTTTTCGAGACCGCCCCATTCGACCACTCTGGCACCTCTCCGCAAACTACGAAGGCCCACCCTGAATTGTTTTTTCCGTACAGACACGGTTTTTGCCCGTCCGTTTTGCCTGATAAAGGGCTTCATCCGCACGGCGGACCATCCAATCCGGAATCGATTCGTTGGGATGGAGCGTTGCCACCCCCAAACTTATCGTAACCGGAATGACCTTGTCTTCCCACGTAAAAACCGCGCTTTCAACGGCCGTTCGGATCCGTTCAGCCACTTTGACCGCCACGTCTTCGAGATCGGCTTTACGAAGCATTACGATAAACTCTTCGCCGCCGTACCGGGCCACGAAATCCACTTCTTCGATCGGCCGCTTGGAACGGAAACACGAGAAAATGATCCCGGCCGTCCGTTTAAGAACCATATCCCCCGCCTGGTGTCCATGGGTATCGTTAATGGGTTTGAAATTATCAATATCGATGAGAATCAGCGAGAGGGGCTCTTTTTTTCGGACAGCCTCTTCGACCCCTTGGTTCAAAATCTCGCGGAAATGCCGGATCACGTAAAGCCCCGTAAGACCGTCCCGGGTGGCAAGGTCGAAAAGCTGGAGCCGTTCTCTTGTCGAAACCACATGGTCATAAATCGCAGAAAAGATAAATAAAATAATGATCAGGATAATAGGATGAAACACATAGAGCCAAATCCCCTTCTGCCAGAACAATAGAAAAGAAAACACGATCCAAACCCCACCGAGGGCAAGTCCTGCAATAAACGAAGGGACATTGCGAAAGGTCACAAACAAGACCGACGCTACCATTCCAATGGCCACAAGACAGATAAGATTTAACACAAAAGACGCGGGGATCACGAAGCGTTTTGTCAGAACACTTTGAATAACATTGGCATAGACACCCAACGTGGGATAATTCGCCTCCAGCGGGGTCACCTTAAGATCCGCAATTTTGGGAGAGCTCAAACCGATCAAACAAATTTTCCCCCTTAGTTGATTAAGGTCGAAATTGGGGATCAGTCCCTGTTTCAATGCTTGATTGCTGCGGATCAAATCACTGTAAGAATAGTGTTTGAAGGTATCGCGCCATTTCCCGGCCCAATTGATAAAAAAATACCCATCCTCGTCCACCGGAAGATCCAGACTTGAGGACGGCGGCAACGGTTCACCTAAATAATCATAAGCCACCCGAAGCGCAAGGTGAGGATAAGTTTCTCCCCCGTAAGCCAGGTAAGGTTGAATCCGTCTTAAGACACCATCAGGATCCAGCTGAATATTATTGTGCCCGAGGCCGTGGACATCTCTTTCAAGCTGGGGCGCCGAATGCGCCCAGATCATCCGGCCCCGGTTTGGCTCAAGAACCACGGCAAGGGAGTGAACCCAAAATTTTTTTTCCATTTTATTCTCAAGGTGAACCGGGAGGTAGTCCTGCTCGGTTTTCGAAAGTGCCTGCTCCAGAGTCGTATCCTCATAAGGAAGATTGCTTTCAGGAAAGGCAAGATCGAAGACCGCTGCCTTGACTTGCCACTCTTGGAGGAGACCTGCCATTTCCGCGTGATAGCGCCATGGCCACGGCCATTGACCAATAGCCTCCAGACTATCTTGATCAATTTCCACAAGGACGATATCCGGATGAACGGCCATAGCCGGACGCCCGCGGAAAAAAGAATCCAGAAAAATATTTTCCACCCGTTCCAAGCTGTTTGTTTTTAAAAGGAAAACGTGCAATCCGATGATGAGGCCGCAAAGTAGGAGCTGGATCCAGTCGAGCTGGCTTAAGATGCCGCCTCGGCGCCGGCGTGTGAAATAATGAATAAGCTTCTGTTCTATTTTTGCAGGTGGTTTAGGCTGTTGCATGTTGAAAGAATCGACAAAAGGGTACAAATTCTGGAATCATGCCCTGTCGACAAATACGGCATCCATCTCTCATTCTGGGTGGCGGATGAAACAAATACCATACCGCCGCCCTTGCGACAGTACGAATTGCGTCGCGGCGACTAAGGAAATCGCCTCGCGATGACGTACCGCGGACCCTTCCTGTCAATATCGACGCGGTACAAGGGGAAATTATAGCGGGTTTTACGACGCTTGTCTCTTACGAACAGCCCATACTGTTTCCGCAGTTGAGGCATTTATAGCAGGAACCGCTGCGGATCGTCACATGACCGCAGCTTGAACAAAAGGGTGCATCCCCCATCATCTGGGAAAGATGTTCATCCAAAATATCCACTTTGCTTACTTTCGGATCGCCGTTCGCCACTAACCGATTTCGGTGTTTTCCATTGCCATTATCGCCAGTAGAACCTTTTCGGAGATCCCCTGCTTGTTTGACTTCCGCGGGCACTGCAGCAGCAGAATGATCGGGGCAAAGACATTTACCATCCGCCTTTCTGGAAATCTGGAGGGTTGTTAGATCAGGCTGAATTTGTACGAAATCCGTGCGGCCGAGGTATTCCATCCCAAGTACACGAAACAGGTAATCGACGATGGACGTCGCAAATTTAATATTCGGATGATCGACGGCTCCTTGAGGTTCGAAGCGCGTAAAAGTAAAAACGTTGATGAACTCTTCCAGCGGAACCCCATATTGTAAACCGAGCGATACAGCAATGGCAAAACAGTTCATGATGGAACGGAACGCGGCGCCCTCTTTATGGATATCGATGAAGATTTCGCCCAGAGTCCCATCTTCATATTCCCCGGTCCTTAGATAAACCTTCTGACCTCCTACACGGGCTTCGACAGTAATTCCGGACCGTTTCTTGGGCAAACGGCGACGGCGGCGCGCGGGTGGCGGGGCCGACGTTTTTTCAATGCCCCTTTC
>JAMWDC010000170.1 GCA_023819025.1 Candidatus Omnitrophota bacterium
TCTGACGCACGGATTCATATTCATGCTCTTCCATCCAGCGGACCAAATCCTGCCGGATCTTGGCCAGATAAGGAATCCCCTGCTGCAAAAGAATGGTGCAGAGCATCGTCACCTTGGCTCCAACCATTAACATTTTCACGGCATCTTCGGCAGAATGGATACCGCGCGTGGCGGCCAAATCCGCACGGATGCGGCCGTAAAGAATAGCGATCCACCGCAAAGGCAGCCGCAAAGAGTGCGGCGTACTCAAGATCAGATCGGCCCGTACCTCCAGCGAATCCAGATCGATATCCGGTTGATAAAACCGGTTGAAGAGAACCAGGGCATTGACCCCGGCCTCGTCGAACCGTTTCGCCACATGGGCAATGTTCGTAAAAAACCCGCTGATCTTCAGGGCCACCGGAATTTTGACCTCCGATTTAACGGCCTTCAGAATTTCAACGTAGTCCTGTTCGATCTGGGCCGCCGTACGATCCATGTTGCTGGGAATATTGTAGATATTCAGCTCCAAGGCATCCGCACCGGCCTGCTCTATTTTTTTCGCGAAATCGGTCCAGCCCCCGATCGAACAACCGTTCAGACTTGCGATCACAGGAATATCGACTGCCTCTTTGGCTTGACGGATATGATCAAGATAGCCCTCGGGCCCGAGGTGGTACTCCGCCGGTTCCGGAAAGAAAGACAGAGACTCCGGAAAGCTCTCCGTGTGGCTCGTAAGATGGTGATGCAGTTCATACCGTTCCTGCCGGATTTGTTCTTCGAAGATCGAATACAAAACAACGGCACTCGCCCCCGCATCTTCCATCCGTTTGATGCTGTCGATCTCCTCGGACAGGGGTGAGGCGGACGGAACCAGGGGATTTTTCAGGGTCATTCCTAAATAAGTGGTTGTCAGATCCATGGGATTACCTCGCAGTCTCTTTCGGATTCTCGGACGGCCCGAATTTACGTTGGGCAAGATATTCATAAAATTCTAGGCGTTTCTTCACATCTTGCTGGGCTTCCTGAAACAGACGTTTCGCTCGTTCCGGTTTACTCTTGGTCAGCATCTTAAACCGGTTTTCCATCGATAAATACTGCTCTACAGGAATTTTTCCTCCCAACCGTTCAAACTGTAAGGGATTTTCTCCTTGCTTGATGCGGTCCGGATTGTAGCGGTAAAGAAGCCATTGACCGGACTCCACTGCGACCTTTTGATTCTGAAAGCTGGTCGACATCTGAATGCCATGCGCAATGCAGTGGGAATAGGCAATGATCAGCGACGGTCCCTCATAAGCCTCGGCCTCAAGAAACGCCTTCAAGGTATGCTCATCGCGGGCCCCCATCGCCACACTCGCCACGTAAACATTTCCGTAACTCATGGCGATCAGACCGAGATCCTTCTTGGCCGACGGTTTCCCGCCAGCGGCAAATTTAGCCACCGCCGCGCGGGGAGTGGATTTTGACATTTGTCCGCCGGTATTCGAGTAGACCTCGGTATCCAGAACGAGCAGATTCACGTCGCGCCCGCTTGCAATGACATGATCCAGGCCTCCGAAACCGATATCATAAGCCCAGCCGTCGCCTCCGATAATCCATACGCTTTTTTTAACCAGCATATCGGCGATCGGAAGAAGCCGCTTGGCCTCCTCTGTATCGAGTTGAGTGAGTTTCTGCTTTAAGATCGCAACCCGTTCACGTTGCTCGTAAATCGAGGCCTCATCCTTCTGCTGGGCGTTAAGGATCGCGTTGACTAAATCACTCCCGATCTGGCCGGCGATGCGTTTCAGAATTTCCGATGCCAACTCTTTCTGCTTATCGATGGCCAAACGATACCCGAGTCCGAATTCCGCATTGTCTTCAAAAAGGGAATTACACCATGCGGGGCCCCGACCGTCAGCATTTTTGGTATAGGGCGTTGTCGGAAGATTCCCTCCATAAATCGAGGAACAACCCGTCGCGTTGGCGATGATCATTCGGTCCCCGAAAAGCTGGGTGGCGAGTTTAATGTAAGGTGTTTCGCCGCATCCGCCGCACGCCCCAGAAAATTCAAAAAGCGGAACCTGGACCTGCTGCTGGCGGATCATGGACACTTTAATCTGTCTTCGATCGAGATCGGGAATTCTCAGGAAAAATTCCCAGTTGGCCCGCTCCTTTTCGCGGAGTGGCGGCTGGGATTCCATGTTGATTGCTTTAAGCCGTGTCTGTGATTTATTCTTGGCGGGGCAAACATCCACACAAACAGCACAACCCGTGCAATCTTCCGGAGCAACCTGAACCGTATATTTCATTCCTTTCCAGGTAAGATCCCGAGCATCCGTCGACTTGAAAGTTTCCGGAGCCCCTTGAAGATATTTGGGGTCATAAACCTTCATGCGAATCACGCCGTGCGGACACACAAACGAACATTTTCCGCACTGGATGCAAACCTGAGGATCCCAAACCGGGATTTCCAGCGCAATATTGCGTTTTTCCCAGGTCGCCGTCCCTGTAGGAAAAGTTCCATCCTCGGGGAAAGCACTTACGGGAAGTTCGTCACCTTTGTTCTCGATCATTTTCCCAAGCACATTCCGCACGAAATCGGGTGCCCGTTTCGAAACAGGCGGCGGCATTTCGATCTTTCCTTCCGCCCGAGCCGGAACTTTGACCTCGAACAGCCGGCCCAGGGAATGATCCACGGCCTTTAAATTCATCTGAACGATCTCCTCCCCCTTTTTGCCGTATGTTTTCCGGACTGCGTCCTTGATGGCATCAATCGCCTGAGCCTTCGGCAAAACACCGGAGATCGCAAAAAAGCAAACCTGCATAACGGTATTGATCCGATTGCCCATCCCGCTTTCCCGGGCAACGTTGTAGGCATCGATCACGAAAAACCGAAGGTGCTTTTTAATGATCTGATCCTGAACAGGCTGCGGCAGACGATCCCAAACTTCCTGGGGGCCGTAGGGAGTATTCAACAGAAAAGTCCCTCCATCCATGACGTAGCGGAGCATGTCGTAGCGTTCGAGAAAGACGGTTTGATGGCATCCCAAAAAATGGGCTTTGCTGATGAGGTAAGGGGAACGGATCATCTTCGGCCCAAAACGCAAATGGGAAATCGTGACGGCTCCCGCCTTCTTGGAATCGTAAACAAAATAACCCTGGGCATAATTGGGGGTATTCTCTCCAATGATCTTGATGGAATTTCTGTTTGCACTGACCGTCCCATCCGAACCGAGTCCGTAAAAAAGCGCACGAAATTGATCCGGACTTTCGATATCAAATTCCGGATCATATTCGAGGCTCGTATGGGTGATGTCATCCTGAATACCGACCGTAAAGTGATTTTTGGGACCGACCTTGGCAAGATTGTCAAACACGGCCTTCACCATGGCCGGGGTAAATTCTTTCGAGGACAAACCGTACCGGCCGCCGATAATTTTGGGCATGGTTTTGAGTTGCCCATAACCGCTTGGAATCCCTTCCTCAAGGGCATGAACACAATCCAGAAAGAGCGGTTCTCCACCGCTTCCGGGTTCCTTGGTACGGTCGAGAACCGCAACCGCCTTGGTGGTACCCGGCAACGCCCCCACAAAACTTTGAATATCAAAAGGGCGGTAAAGCCTGACCTTAATCACCCCGACCTTTTCGTCTTTGGTGTTCAGGTAATCGACGGTTTCATGAACAGTCTCGCATCCGGACCCCATGAGGACAATGATCCGTTCGGCGTTCGGAACACCGTGGTATTCAAACAACCGATAAGCTCGTCCCGTCAGCTCTGCAAATTTGTCCATGACCTCCTGAACGATGCCGGCACATGCGTTGTAGTAACGATTGACGGTTTCTCGGGCTTGGAAAAATACGTCCGGATTTTGTGCTGTTCCTCGAATCACAGGGCGGTCGGGTGATAAAGCCCGGCCCCGGTGGGCTGCGATCAGGTCGTTATCGATCATTGCGCGAAGGGTATCGTCCGGGAGGTTATCGATTTTAGATACCTCATGAGAGGTACGGAACCCGTCAAAAAAGTGTAAAAAAGGTATCCGGGATTGAAGGGTTGCGGCCTGGGCAATGAGCGCAAAATCCATCACTTCCTGTACGGATGCCGAGGCGATCATCGCAAATCCCGTGCCCCGAGTAGCCATGACGTCGCTATGATCTCCAAATATCGAGAGGGCGTGAGTGGCCACGGTGCGTGCTGCAATATGAAAGACCGAGGCCGTTAACTCCCCCGCTATTTTATACATATTCGGAATCATCAATAACAGTCCCTGCGATGCCGTGAAGGTGGTCGTCAAAGCCCCCGTCTGAAGAGCGCCATGAACCGCTCCAGCAGCCCCTCCCTCACTTTGCATTTCCATGACGGTCGGAACCGTTCCCCAAATGTTCGGCCGTCCCTCCGCCGCCCATGCGTCTGCCCACTCGCCCATGGGCGAGGATGGTGTAATGGGATAAATCGCGATCACCTCGTTCGTGCGGTAGGCCACGGAGGCCGCGGCTTCGTTTCCATCAATGATGGTTTTTGTCATTTGGGCAGTTACGGTATTGATTTTATCCATTTTATAGCTCCTTGAGTTCTTGCATCTCTTCCAGATATGTGAACACTTCTTGGGCTTCTTTTTCTTCGACGATACTGATCGCAAATCCGACATGGACCATCACATAATCACCGATTTTGACACGAGGCACATAAGATAAATTCACGGTTTTGGAGATCCCTCCGAACTGAACCATCCCGGTACGGAAATCCGGACCTTCAGCTGAAATCGATACAACTTTTCCAGGAATAGCCAGACACATTTTGTCAACCTCTTCCCTGTCCGAGCGTAACGATCACGACTTCAAGGCTGCGATGATCTGTCCCAAGGCGATCCCACCGTCATTGGACGGAAAACGCTGATGCCAATACGGACGAAATCCTTCCTGCCTTAGACGATCGATCGTTCGTTCGAGTAAATATTTATTTTGAAAACACCCGCCGGAAAGAACGACTTTTTCTTCGCCGATCCGCCTAGCTACTTCAACAATGACCGCTGTCATCGTGTTGTGAAATCTCGCCGAAATCTCCGGCGCGGGAATCCCCCAATGAAGATCCGTGAGAATCTCGCGGACCATCAGCTCCCAGTCCACAATAAACGCCGGGACCTCGTGATTCTTCAACATCTTCTTTGACTCTTCAAATCTGGAAATACAAATGGAATAATGGCAATTGGTGGTTATCCCTGACAGCGCAAATTCGAGTTCCATCGCGGCCTGGGCTTCAAAATGCTGAACGTGGCAGATCCCGAGTATCGCAGCAATGGCATCAAATAGACGGCCCGCACTCGAAGTCCACGGCGCATGGATATTTTTGGACAGCATATCTTTGATCAACAACATTTCCGGACGTGTAA
>JAMWDC010000171.1 GCA_023819025.1 Candidatus Omnitrophota bacterium
CGCAGCATGGTATCTTCTGGGAATACTCGCAATGAAGTTGAAGAACTACGAACTCGCCCACGAATATTTTGAAAGGGCGCTCTTGATAAAGAAAAAACAGGAATACCTAATGTTCGATGGTCTTGCTTATCTTGAAACTCTAGATGTGGAGGAAGCAGAGAGGAGGTTTTTGGAGTACCTTGAGCTCAAGCCAGATGATAGCGAGGTAAATTTTTACCTCGCGGTCTGCTATCTTCTCCAGGGGGACCCACGCAGCAGAGACGCCATCGCCAGAGCCTATGCAATTGATAAAAAAAAGACAAAAATGATGCTGCAGGATTTCTTCCACGAGGTTATAGAGAAGAATCCGGCATTCAGTGAATCTGTGAAGAATGAGATTAGAAAGAAGATTGGGTGAGCGTTCATTGAGTTCTATTTGAGTCTTTTCCTCATCTCATCAAGCCATACCTTTTCCCTCACCTTTTTTGCTGCTACGTTTTCTGCAAGTTTTTCTATAGCGAATGCAATATAGCTTGGGTCCTTGATTTTTTTTCTTAGCTGTTCCATTCTGGCTTGAGACAGAGAGCTTGTGTTGGTTTTTACAATTATACGGTGAAAATTCCTCTTTTTCTCTATCAGAACTTCACCAAGCGTTTTTGTTCCCATAGCAGATTTCCGTTAATAAAAGTTTTTTATGTGCCTTATGACTGGTTTTCCTTCTATCTCTTTAATTAACACGGCATCTACTCTCATTTCATCAAAATCACATTCCGAATTATTTATATAAATTTCGGCACTTTTTAAAATCCTATTAATCTTTCTGCTATTAATTGTTTCCTCGATTGCAGTTATTTGTTTACCCCTTCTATATTTCACCTCTACAAAAACCAGGGTTTTACCATCTTTAAAAATTAAATCTATTTCACCGAACCTTGTATTATAATGTGATTCAATAAGCTCATAACCTAGATTTTTTAAATAGTTTAGTGCGAGTAGTTCCGCCTTTTTTCCAGAAGAATTTTTAAGCGCTTGGGCAGAAGCCCATCGGATTCTTGCGAAGTTAAGGAAAGAATACGAAATACTGGATCGACGTATGATGTTTATATCGGGTGACGCCTATCGACAGGGAAATCGTGATAGAAACAATCTATCTGACGGGATGGATCACCAGGTAAGGATCATCCGGGCAATAGCCGCGGAAGCCCGAAGGCGGGGTATTGCATTACCCGAAATGCCTTCCCGCTCCGAAGCGCGGGGATCGGACATCTTACATCCATTAGTGAACGGATCGGTGATCGAGACGCCGAAAGCGCGCGAGAAATTGCTGGAAATCCTGCGCCGGCAGGATTTGAGCCGGCGGCCAACGATTACCGAAGTTGACCGGTTTGTTATTGTCGGTGTTGCCGAAGGGATTGGGCGATTCTATTCGATCGGAGCTATTCAAGATCAATACGAAGCACTGGGTGCTTCCCAAGAGGAGGCCGAAGGTTTTGCGGTCACATTTGTGGCCGAACAGTTAAACGGCGGCCTTGCCGAACCCGAGAGCGCCGAATTGACAGGCGATGAGGCACAAGCGCTTCGTTATCTCCTCGAGAAAAAGCTGTTCTTTAAGCAGCCTGCGGTGCCTGCGGATGCCCATGTGAACCGCCAATATGTGCTTACTGAAAATTGGGATGCCTTGCCTCAGATGGATCAAAGCATGAAACTTCGATTACGTTATCTTGCCCAGCATCCGAATCTGGTGATGAGTTTTGGTGTGTATAACACCTCCCAGGCCGAAGCCACTGCCTATCTGGAGAAATTATTAAAGCAAGCCCAAGCATGGGGGCTTGTTCTTAAATCCAACCAAGTCGCGATACTGGGTTCGAAGACACCCGGATTCGACCGCCAGCAGATCCGGCAGTCCGCGTTGAACAAACTCTTGGGTTATCTTTCCGATAAGGATGTCTATCTTCGGGCCGTGCCGCTGCGTGAAAACGTGGAATTCCGCCTCGTTGTTGATGAGGAATTGATTCAAAAGACTGCGGATTGGCTGCTCGCCGCGGATGCACTTTTGACTGAAGTTCCGGATAATGTCCGCTTCAATATCAGTACAGCGCGCGACTTGGCCCGTGTTAAAGGTTTGAATTACGACGAGATCCTCCAGGCCGTACGTGCCTACACCAAACTTGCCGTGGCTGCATAATCTTCTTCGGCGCTGCCGTATCCTCCAAAACATTTCTTTTGCCAATGTACACCGCGGGGGTGTACATTGAAGGGGGAGGTTTTTATGCCGTTACGAGAACCTTTGGCTATTGGCCAAGTTTATCATGTCTTTAACCGGAGTATTGCGGAATATCGAATTTTCAATCACGAGAAAGATCTTGAACGGATGAGGCAGATGATCCGATACTACGGTTTTAAAGGCGTACCTGAAAAATTTTCTCGTTACATGGACACAGAATTAGTTTTAAAGAATGGTTTCTGGCGTACTTTTTTCGATTTCTCACAAGGAAGGGAAAGGATGGTCGAGATTATTGCGTACTGTCTGATGCCGACACATTTTCACTTGATTCTCAAACAACTGATGCCGAACGGCATTTCTTTTTTTGTGAATCAATCTTGCAATAGTTACAGCCGTTTTTTTAATACGAAATACAAGAGAAAAGGCCCCCTTTGGGAGGGCCGTTTCGAAAGTGTTAGGGTAGAAACGGACGAGCAGTTATTGCATTTGACCCGCTATGTGCATCTGAATCCAGTAACTGCCGGCTTGATTGAGCTGGCCGAACA
Organism: Candidatus Omnitrophota bacterium; assembly: GCA_023819025.1. Lineage (GTDB taxonomy): Bacteria > Omnitrophota > Omnitrophia > Omnitrophales > Aquincolibacteriaceae > JAMWDC01. The sequence continues at coordinate 2,749 of JAMWDC010000171.1, forward strand.
GTGGCCCGCCTCCTCCTATCACGAATATATGGGGAATGTCCGTAGGGAAGAGAGGATATGTGAGTTTCGTGGAATTCTGAAGATCGATCCTTTAGAATATGAAAAATTTGTACGGGACCGTGTTGGTTATCAACGTGACTTAGCCCGAATCAAGGCGATCATTGCCAATGTACACCCCCGCGGTGTACATCGGGCATAGGGGGTGTTGTGAAGAAGATCCGGTTTGCCATAGCTCAGATGAATCCTGCGGTGGGAGATTATAAGGCCAATACCCACAAGATCATTACCTGGATCCGTGCTTCAGAAAAAAAGAAGGCCGACCTGATTGTTTTCCCCGAACTCGCCTTATCCGGTTATCCTGTCTGGGACCTTGCCAATAAGAAGCATTTTGTGGACGAAGGATTGAGCCATCTAGGACGAATCGTTCGATGCACCGCGCGCATGAAAATTGCGGTAGTTCTGGGATTTATTGACCGCGGCGTGAGTCATGATCAGCGCAGCCGTAATACCTTGGCCTGGATCGGGAAAGGAAAGATCCTGGCTCAATACACCAAGAGATTACTCCCGACTTATGACGTTTTCTTGGAGGACATATTTTTTGAACCCGGGAAAGAAAGTTTTGCCATCCCCTGGAAAGGCTGGCGCGTCGGCCTTACGATCTGTGAGGATCTGTGGGACGACCGATACGACGAAAAACCTTTGGCTGAGCTCAAACGCCGGGGAGCAAATCTTATCCTGAATATTTCCGCCTCACCCTATTACCGGGGTGTTGCCGAGGCGCGTGATCTTTTGTTGAAAAGGCACACGGTCCGATACGGATTTCCGATTCTTTACACCAACCAGGTCGGCGGTCAGGATGACCTGGTTTTTGACGGCCGAAGTCTTTTTGTGGATGCCAGCGGACAGATTCTTTTCCGTGCCCCGGCTTTCAAAGAAGATCTTTTCTTCTTCGATTGGGATCCCCGGGAGTGCGATCCTTACGTTGTTCCTTTGCATCCTTCTACCAGTAAGCCCGAAGAAGTTTATGAGGCGTTGCTTTTAGGGATTCGGGATTATTGCCGCAAAAACGGTTTTCAGAAGGTCCTTTTGGGATTAAGCGGCGGGATTGACTCCGCACTCGTCGCGGTGCTGGCTTGCGATGCCTTGGGCGCACAGGCGGTTTTGGGCGTGACCATGCCTGGGACTTATTCCTCCCGCGGTAGCTGGGAAGATTCCCGGGAACTGGCGAAACGTCTGGGGATCGAGTTCCGGATCCATCCGATTAAGGAAAAATATGAGAAACTTCTCGAAGCCTACCAAGATCACAAAAGGGAAGAGGGCGGAAGAATTCCGCCCAGCGGCAAAATTACACTTGCTATGGAAAATCTTCAGGCTAGGCTGCGGGGCATGGAACTGATGTATCTGTCCAATGACGAAAACCGCCTTCTGCTTTCTACCGGGAATAAATCCGAATTGGCCATGGGTTATTGTACCCTCTATGGGGACATGGCTGGAGGTTTGTGCGTGCTAGGGGATGTGTATAAAACCGATGTCTATCGGCTGGCGTGGTATCGTAATCAAAAAGGCAAAGTGATCCCGGATTCTATCTTGACCAAGCCGCCTTCAGCCGAGCTCCGGCCCAATCAGAAGGATGAAGACTCACTCCCGCCCTATGAAATCCTGGATGAGATTTTATATTTTTATATTGAGAAGAATCAGGGTTTGGATGAGATCGTTCGGCATTTCAGAAAAAAGGTGAGCCACTCCCTTGTGGCAAATGTTATTGACAAGGTCGATCATAACGAATACAAGCGCCGGCAGACGCCTCCCATCCTTCGTGTGTCGGAAAAGGCCTGGTTCGGCCGCCGCATGCCAATTACGAACCGTTTCGGACGTTAACACCAGTACTGAGAATGATTCTATGTTGACCGTCGGGATTCCTAAAGAAATCAAACCTTACGAAAAAAGGGTGGGGCTTATCCCGGTTCATGTCCGCCAACTTTGCCGACACGGGGCAAAGGTGATTGTTGAGAAGGATGCCGGTCTTGCCTCCGGGTTTTCCGATCGAGAATATCAGGATTTCGGCGCTCAGATTGTCTCCGAACATGCGGATGTGTTTCAAGAGGCGGACTTCATTCAAAAAGTCAAAGAACCGCAGCCCGGTGAATTTCCGTATCTGAGGAGCGGCCAGATCCTCTTTTGTTTTCTTCATCTGGCATCACCGGCTCATTGTCAATTGATCCGGGTCTTGATGGACTCGCGTATCCTGGCCATTGGCTATGAAACAGTGACCATCGACAATGCCGTCCCGATTTTAAGACCCATGAGCGAAATCGCCGGAGGCCTTGCCGCAGCTTATGCGGCTTATTTCCGTACCCTTCGCTTGGGATCGGGCCCCAAAATCTATTATCCCTTCAGCTTTCAGGAAGACCTGGAGAAGATAGCAAGTCATTATCCGGTATGGCCTCCTGAATACCGACATGGATCCGTGATCGTTTTTGGAGGCGGATCAAGCGGCGAAAAGGTTGCTGAATTTGTACTCGGAATGCATGGGGAAGTGGTCTTGGTCGAAAAAAATCTTGCCCGCTGTCAG
>JAMWDC010000172.1 GCA_023819025.1 Candidatus Omnitrophota bacterium
CCGTCCACAGCACAAGGAGGCAGAGGAAACCGAATTTCTGCATGACGTCGAACGAATCCTCGGTTCTAAATCGGAAATGAAATGCCGGCGCGCGTCGATCCATCGTCCGCATCATGCCTCCTAATCAAAAAACCGAAACCATAAAATCGTGAACAGGGCGGCCACGCCGTCCTTCCAAGTGATCTTTTTGCCTTCCGAATAATCCCGTCCGCTGTAGCTGATCGGCACCTCATAAATCCGGTATTTCTTTTTAGCGACCTTGACCGTGAATTCCGGCTCGAATCCGAAGCGGTCGCATTTCAGCGACATCGTTTTGAGGATCTGCGCCCGGAAAACTTTGTAGCAGGTTTCCATATCGCTCAGATTGATATTGCTGAAGGCGTTGGACAGAAGCGTCAGAAAAAGATTGCCGACATAGTGCCAGAAGAACAGAACGCGGTGGGGCCCTCCGAGGAAGCGTGAGCCATAGACCACATCCGCCCGGTCATCCAGGATCGGTTCCAGAAGGGCCGGATAATCGCGGGGGTCATATTCAAGATCCGCATCCTGAATGATTACAATGTCCCCGGTGACGGCGCCGAAACCGGTTCGGAGCGCAGCCCCTTTGCCCCGGTTCTGCGGATGGCGGAAAAATTTAAGGTCCGCTCCCTGGGATAATTTTGCTAATGCCTCCGCGGTCCCATCGGTCGAGCCATCATCCACGACAATAATCTCCTTGTCATAAGGAACCGTACGGACGCGTCTTATGATTTCGGCGACCGTTTTGACTTCGTTATAAACCGGTATCACAATCGATACTTTCATTGACGACTACCCTTTCCAGTGAGTGCCGCAGATCCCCGAACTACCCTATGAAAAAATCGGCTAAATTAGGCATTTTCTAAACCCGGCGGGTATTCGAGTGCGGTGCTGTCTTGGTACAGCGAATTAACAAATCGGTCACAACGGCGTTGGGCATGATTTGGATTTCGGCCTTCACCAATTGAAAGAACAGCCAGTTGAGCGCCTTGTATAGGGGAAGGATCCCTTTCGAGAGTCCTGCGTTCGCCGACCTGAACTGATCCATTTTTAAAGCGCGCACGAAACGAAATAAGTAAACCCCCACCAGCAATCCGAATTTATCCAAGAGACCGGAAACTTTCCGGATCTTTGTAATACTAAACCCCATTCGCCGAAGCTGACTCACGAACGCCGTCAAGTCATACCGCCGGCAATGCTTCACAAATGCATCATCGTGTGAATAATACCGCGGATTGATCGGTACCGTCAAAATAAGATCTCCTCCGATTCGTAAGATACGCCGGATTTCCCGGAGGGCCTGCTCATCGTCCGGAATGTGTTCCAGAACTTCCGCACAGACTACCGTCGAGATACTCGCATCGCAAAATGGAATTGCGGCCGCACTCATCGCTACCCCCTTATGGATTCGACCGATGGCTTTCAAATAGGCGACGGCCGTCGACGAAAGGTCGGTATAAACGACCTCCGGCCCGGGGGGTGTCACGGGAGAAATCCCGCAGCCGATCTCCAAAAGAATTCCGGGCTTGACCGACGATAATTCGCAGCCGATGACCTCTTTTCGCCGGAGATAATTGTAAAAATGGTTTTTAAACTCGAGATAAATCGGGTCGCCGAAAAATTTTTCAAAGTAACTTTCGTGAGTACTCAAGGGAGGAAGAGCCGTGATCGAACGAGGCCCCATTGGTGCAAAAGGTATTGCATTAATACCCCTAATGTCTTAAGGCCGTAAATGATGGATGCCTTTAACCCAACGGACGAGGCATCTTTGAAATACCGCGTCGTGACCGGTATCTCGGCAATCCGCATGTGAAAGTAAACTGCCTGAACCAGAATTTGCGTATCAAAAACAAAATCGTCGGAGTTGCGCATAAAGGGAATGGTTTCAAGAAAGTGACGGCTGTAGGCGCGATAGCCGGTGTGGTACTCGGAAAGTGTCTTCCCTAAGACCCAATTTTCCAAGGTGGTCAGAAAAATATTGGAGGTGAATTTATAGAGCGGCATCTTTCCTTCGAGGGCTTTTTTCCGATCGAGCATTCTGGATCCCAAGACCACATCCGCTTCTCCACGGATGATCGGTTCCAGAATCGCACCGACAAAGGCGGGATCATACTGACCATCCGGATGGAGCATGATGACAATATCCGCGCCTTCCCTCAGGGCCTCTGTATAGCAGGTCTTTTGATTCCCGCCATAGCCTAGATTATGGCGATGGCGGATACAACGGATGCCGAGTTTCTCCGCCTCCGCGAACGTATCATCATGACTGGCGTCATCCACAAGAATGATCTCATCCACATAATTCAACGGGATGCGCTCGTAAGTGGCCCGCAAGGTTTTGGAGGCATTGTAAGCCGGCATGACAACAATAACCTTTTGGCTTCGTGGATGCGACGGATCTGCGGGAGCGTTTTTCATCATTTAAGCCATTTGTTTTTTTCGAAATAGATATTGAGTTCCGGCGTTTTCGATAACTGTTTCGTAGTCGGCATCGTTCTTGAGTCGCAGGACGGTCGCTTCTAGATCCTCCCGATTCAAGGGGTACAAGTTCACATGAAAATCGATCAGATAGTAATCCGCCTTCGCGTAAGCGGCGTGCAAGGACTGATTTTTGTTTTCCCAAGGCCGGGCAAAGTAATAGTTATACTTCCGATAACCGATGTAGGGAAGCAGATGACCGTGCGTTACGACATTGGCTCCCTGGGGAATACTTTTGGCCAGTGCGATGGTTCGTAGGTCGTCGGCGCGGAATCGGGTCGTAGTGAAATGTCCTCCATTGATCAGGATGAGTGCGAGGCAGATCCCCCAGGAGAATTGGGATCGCCAGCGTTCGGGGATTCTGCGTAAAACATTCGAGAAACCGAAGACAAACGCGATAAAAACAAACGGAATCACTGCCGCTGAATACTGAAATCTTAAATCGATAAAACTAACATCTCCGCGGAAAAATAAAAGAAACAGAGAACCCCCGACAAGCAGAATTGCCGGCGACAAGACTGGAAGGAAGACGAGACGGCTCAAAAGGTTGAACCATGTTTCCCATTTATCCGGAGATCCAAATAGTGCCTCGAGTCCCCAAACGGGATTTCGGATCAGATTCCACCCCACTTCGGCGAACGAATTTCCATAACGGCCGAAATTTTGGAGATCCCCCGTCGCGATATCGTTTCCGGTTGCCGGAAGAAAGATACGGAAAATAAATAAAAAATAGACGGCCGCGAAAAGGATCGTCAAAAACCCGGCCACTCGTTTGCGGGATAGAAAGCATAAAAGACAGCCAAGCATCGAAAAATAAATCGGGGAATCCTCCTTAACCGAAAGGCCCAGGATCACGCAAACCGTATAGAGAAACCACCGTTCTTTCATCGCAGACCAAAGACTGGCAAAGATCAGAAGCGGGTAAAAGATCTCCACGCAAAAATTCATCTGGAGAAGATTCTGGAGATACCGGAAATTCAGGTAGACGAACGCGATGACAAGCCCAAGGACGGGGTCGTGAAACTTCAACCGGACGATACCGTACAAGGGCAAGACTGCAGCCGCGGCGATCATGCCATGGGCCAAGACCAAAACCATGGGGCTGCGGAACAAATACCAAATCGGGGCCAGTAAAATCAAGATATTATTGGCATGATAAAAGCCGTGGAGTTCTCCGGTGTAATTAAGTTTCCCCTGAAAAAGGTAATAAAGCATGTAGTCGTAGAAACCGAACGGGATAAAATTGATGTCCAAGGCTAAATATTCGGTCATCTGCTGCCAGACAAACAGCAAGCCGTAAACCATAAAAAGAATCCAGATCGCATAAGGTTTCTCGGAAAAAATCCGGATCCTTTGCAGCCACTGGGCTATTTTGATTTTCCGGTCAGGATGCACCATCCAATGAAGAGCCACGAATACAAAAAACACAATGAACGGCTTTCTCAAATTTTTCAGGTGAATTTCGTATCCCGCGATTTCGGGCGGAAAACCCGCCACGATCAGATAAAGGATTCCGACAGCATCCAGCAAGGCAAGCATCCCGAAGATCCGGCTCGTCCAAATCATCATGAATGTTTTGCCCGTTTTGGGGTCGATGGGCCCCGGCCCGATCGCCCATCAGTTCGTGGGATAGGTCCATCGGCAGGCGCAGAGACAGAAGCCCCAGACCCATTGGGGGGTTCTTGCGTTGTAAAATGCTCTTCGAACTCGCGATCAATACCTCCGCTTTCAACAAGGTAAACGATTTTTATCACGGTCACCGCAGGTACCGCCGTGCCATAGTAAAAAAACAGGAGCATTCGAAGATCCAGCGGAACTTGGGATACCAATTGAACCAAGCTCGCGAGGGTGAGAATATTCATCAGCACGTGAATTTCCATAGACTTATGCAGCAGTGCGAATAAGGATTTCCACGGATTTGTTTCGTCTTTTTCGGAAGCTTTGCCCTCCCCGCTTGTTCCGTTGCGGAGCCTCATTCCTTTTTCGGCTGCAATTCTTTCATAAAATGTCTTGGCTTTAACATCATGGATCAGGTTAAAGGTCATCATGCTGATAGAGACCAGAAATCCCCAGAGGACAAAGAAAAGAGATCCGGATGACTGAACACAATAAATGGCGAGACTGAAAAAGACGGTCCCGTGAATCACGTGATGCGTTAAGAAATCGAGGAAACGTCCGGTCAGGGTCACGTTTTCTCGATACCGCGCGATTTGACCGTCCACATGATCGAGAAGATACCACATCTGAAAGAGAAGAACACCGGCCAGAAACAACGCCTTAGGAACGAGTGCCAATAGGTAGATACCTGCTAGGCCGACCCCCAGGGATACCAGCGTGACTTGATTTGCGGACACCGGCGTGTGGAGCAATAACCAGGTTATGGGCAACGCCGCAGGTCGGACAATATGCCGCGCCATCCAGTTGCCCTTTGTCGTATAGTCCGGTTTTTGGCAAATCGTATTCAGTTCTTTGAGAGATTCGACCATGTCCCCTCCTGCAGGATGGATTCATAGACCTTTACGGTTTCACGGGCCGTATTCGCCCACGAAAACCGCTGAATCCGTTGAAATCCTTTTTGGATCAGCTCTTTTCTTAAACCGGCATCGCTCGAAAGCCGCAGGAGCCCTTTCGCAATATCCGCAGGATCATAGGCATCGACATAAAAGGCCGCATCCCCCGCGACTTCGGGCAGAGAGGTCAAATTCGATGTTAATACCGGTGTCCCGGAGGCCATGGCCTCAAGAATTGGCATGCCAAAGCCCTCATACAAACTCGGAAATACCAGAGCCTCCGCCCCGCAGT
>JAMWDC010000173.1 GCA_023819025.1 Candidatus Omnitrophota bacterium
TGCCGACGCCGCGGCGGGCCTGTCACCAGTCCGTTCATTCGCCGTTTGTTGCGCTCTGCGGTATTTCTTACCATTACCTGTTCCCCGGTTTTTCTAGCTCCGAACTGGCTCTTTTTTCTGGTGGTCGAAGTTTTTATCTTATTTGCGCTTAACGAATTTTTGTCTCTTGCCGAAACAAAAGGGATTGTCATCAATCGTCTGTTAGGTCTGTTTTTCGGTGGGCTTCTCCCGTTTTCTTTTTTCTTTCCGTCGGATTCCATTATTCTTGTAATTGCGTGTCTTTCCTTTTTTCTTTTCAATTTTCACCGACGTTTGCGTGAACAAGCGCTGGTCAGCACGTCCGTGACCTTGTTCGGTGTAATTTATGTGGCGTGGTTTTTTTCGTATCTGACAAAAATCAAATATCTCCCGCAAGGGTCCTGGTGGGTCTTTTATACGATTCTCCTCGTTAAGGGGGGTGATGCTGGAGCGTATTTTGTCGGGAAGAGTTTTGGAAAGATGAAACTTATTGAACACGTGAGCCCGAATAAATCCGTCGAAGGTGCGATTGCTGGGTTGGTGACGACGATTTTGCTGTCCTTCGTGTCGAAGCTTTATCTCGTCCATGTTGACTTTCTCCACCTTTTTATCTTGGGAACAGCGGTGGGAATTTTGGCCCAACTCGGGGATTTGGCCGAAAGCCTGATCAAACGCGATGTTGGGGTTAAGGATTCAGGTCATATTCCGGGTCTTGGAGGGGTTCTGGATGTGCTGGATAGTTTGATCTTGAGTGCACCGTTCGTTTATTTTTATGTGACGACCTTTCCGGGTGTCCTCGGATGAAAAGTTCTCCGGGGGGGGCTGGATGTTTTCGACTTCACAGTCTCAACGGAGCGATGGATCCAGCGAGATCCTTCTCCCGCCTTCGGCGGGATCAGGATGAGCCCTCGGTTGCAGCGATAGAACACTCCTCGAGGGCTCAGTTTTCTACCTTAATGAGTATACGGATCAGGATGAACCGTTTTCTTGTTTCATGATCTTTTTTGCGTGATCACATGATGGAAAATATTGCTGTTCTGGGTTCTACCGGTTCGATCGGGGAAAATACCTTAAGGATTGTACGGTCCCATCCGGGAAAGTTTCGAGTCAAAGCGATTGCCGCAAAAAAAAATGCCACGCGTCTTCTTGCGCAAGCGCGTGAATTCAGTCCGGATGTTGTCTGCATCTATGATGCCTCCTACGCGCTTCGTTTGGAGAAAAAATTAAATCCGCTTGGCATCCGGGTTGTTGCAGGCGATGAGGGATTAAAGGAAATTTGCACGCTTCCGGCGGTAAAAAAGATTATCTTTGCCGTGGTGGGTGCCGTGGGCCTCAAGCCGATTCTTTCGGCGATCCATGCCCGCAAAGCGGTTGCGGTGGCCAATAAAGAGCCCCTTGTGATGGCCGGAGCTTTACTCATGCGGGAAGCCGCGCGCTTCGGGGTGCCTATCCTTCCCATTGACAGCGAACATTCGGGACTGTGGCAATGCCTCCAGGGGCAGCGGCCTGATGCCGTGAAAAAGTTGATCATCACTTCTTCTGGAGGCCCCTTTAGGACGAGACGCGTTTCTTTTGAAAAGATTACTCCGGAATCGGCTTTAAAACATCCGAGATGGAAAATGGGAAGAAAGATTACGATCGATTCCGCGACGTTAATGAATAAGGGTTTGGAAGTGATTGAGGCGGCTCATTTGTTTCGGATGCCCGCGGATCGCATTGAGGTTTTGATTCATCCGGAGGCCGTGATTCATGCCTTGGTGGAGCTGGTGGATGGAAGTCATCTGGCGCATCTGGCGCTTACGGATATGCGACTTCCTATTCAGTTTGCGTTGAGTTATCCCGATCGTCTTCGGAATCATCTTCCGGTGCTTGATTTGGTTAAGGTTTCTAGCTTTCATTTTGAAAGGCCGGATGTACGCCGGTTCCCTTGCTTGGCGTTGGGGTACGAAGCCAGCCGCCGTGGGGGAACGGCTCCAGCCGTTTTGAATGCGGCGAACGAGGTTGCGGTCGAGGCATTTTTGAATTACCGTATCCGTTTTACGGATATCCCTCGGACCGTCGAATGTGTTCTAAAGAAACACCGCATTCAAAAAAACCCGGGTTTGTCCGATATTCTAACCGCCGACGCATGGGCGCGCGAAGAAGCCATGATGTGTATGCCGTGAACTGAGGGAGGGTCGGATGGACTTTTTGTTTTCGATATTACCTACGATCGTTGTTTTGGGTATCCTCATCATCATTCATGAATTCGGACATTTTATTGCCTGCCGGCGGACCAAAGTTAATGTCGAAAAGTTTTCGATCGGTTTCGGTCCGGAGATCGTACACTGGGAGCGCAAGGGGACTCGTTTTGCTATTTCGATTTTCCCGATCGGTGGCTATGTGAAGCCGGCAGGAGAATCCGTGAGTGAGATTCAGGAAACCGGCACCCAAGCCGGCGATTTTCTGGCTGCCACAGTCCCTGCGCGCATTTTTATCGTGATTTCGGGAGTGATCATGAATTACCTTTTGGGTTATTTGCTTTTTTTTGCTCTTTCGTTGAGCGGGATACCGGAGCCTGGCACTGCGATCGGGGGGTTTGTGAAGGGATATCCTGCCGAAGACAGCGGACTCAAGGTCGGTGACCGGATTGTGGAAGTGAACGGTCAAAAGGTGACGAATTGGCATGAGTTGACTGATCTTTTCAACAAAGCCCCGGACGGCACGCTGATACTTGTAGTTACGAGAGGACAGGGGGTCGCGACCGTGCCTGTGATGCCCGAGACCAAGGAACTCACCGATGTTTTCGGTCACAGGCATCGCGTTAAAAGAGTCGGAATCATGCACCACATGGAGGATTTTACGATTAAACGTCTCGGCTTGATGGAAGCCTTGATTAATGCGTGCCAGACGACCGTGTTTGTTACGATGACAACCTACAAGGCAATTTTTTATATGATCCAGGGGCGGCTGTCTTTAAAAGCCGTCTACGGTCCCATCGGCATTATCACGCTTACCGGAAGCGCCGTGAAGTCCGGCTTTTCGTCGTTGTTGATCTTGGTCGCCAATTTGAGCGTGTGCCTGGCCGTTGTGAATCTCCTGCCGATCCCAGCTCTTGACGGCGGGCATTTATTATTTCTTTTAATCGAGGCCATACGCCGAAAACCGGTCAGTCTCAAAATTCAGGAACGATTGACACAGGCCGGTTTTGCTATGCTCCTTGTCCTGATGGCCTTTGTGGTTTATAACGATCTGGTTAATTTAGAATATCTCGAAAAGATAAAAAAATTTTTCGGAGGCTAGCGTATCGACGTGATGCGTTGGTCTGAAACATTAATTCCAACTTTAAGAAACGTCCCAAAGGATGTCGAAGCCGTCAGCCACCAGCTTGCCCTCAGGGCAGGACTGATCAGTCAGCTGTCCTCAGGGGTTTATAGTTATCTCCCGCTGGGATTCCAAGTGCTTCGTAAAATCATCCGCATTATCCGGGAGGAAATGAACCGTGCCGGTGCCTGCGAGGTGTTGCTGCCATCGCTGCATCCGGCCGAGCTTTGGAAAAAGTCGGGTCGTTATGACTCGCTCGGGGAGGATAAGATTGCGTTTAAAAATAGGTCCGGTCATGAGTTTGTGTTGGGGCCGACTCATGAGGAGGTGATGACGGATCTTGTTGCCAATTCGATCAAATCCTTCCGGGATTTGCCGGTGACCCTCTATCAGATTCAAACCAAGTTTCGGGATGAGGCTAGGCCGCGTTTCGGCATCATTCGCACGAAAGAATTTATCATGAAAGATGCCTACAGTTTTGACCGCGATGGACAAGGTCTCGATCAAAGTTATGAAAAAATGCGGGAGGCTTATTACAGGATTTTTTCCCGCTGTGGTTTGACCTTTCAAGTTGTGGCCGCAGATCCGGGTTTAATGGGCGGAAATATGAGTCAGGAATTTATGGTCCGATGTCCTTACGGTGAGGATCGTGTCGCTGTCTCCGAAGGGGGGTATCTCGCGAGCCTGGATATTGCTCAGCGCGGGGATCCCCGTTTAAAGCCGCCCCCGCCTCAGTCGACAAAGCCCGAAATCTTCGACACCCCGAATCTGAGGACGATCGAGGAAATCGGTCATACCTTTCACATCCCGCCATCCCAGATGGTGAAGACCTTGATTTACATTGCCGACGGTCAACCCATCGCAGCACTGGTGACGGGGGATAGTGAAGTGAACGAGGGTAAACTCCGGCGAATAGCCGGCGTCAGGGATCTTAGGCAGGCCAATCCGGATGAAATTCTGGAAGCAACTGGTGCGCCGGTTGGATTTGCGGGCCCCGTGGGTCTGAAGATCCCGAGTTATGCGGATTGGGACGTGATGGGGCTTGCGGATTTTGTAACAGGCGCGAATCAGAAAGATAGACACCTCAAAAATGCAAACGCAGGCCGTGATTTTCAACCCACGGCCGTAGGCGATATCCGGTATGTGAAAGAGGGTGACCTGTCTCCGGACGGCAAGGGACAGTTGCATCTGACGACAACCATGGAGATCGGTCATATTTTTAAATTGGGAACCCGCTATTCTGTTTGCATGGGGGCTTTCTTCTTGGATGAAAAAGGGGAACGCAAGCCCGCCATCATGGGCTGCTACGGTATCGGGGTGAATCGGATTTTAGCCGCTGCGATCGAAGAGCATCACGACTCGAAAGGAATTCGATGGCCCGCCGCGATTGCGCCTTTTGACGTGGAATTAATCACCGTCAACGAAAATGATGATTCGATCCGCCGGGCCGCATCAGATTTTTATGAGGCCTTAAGCCGCACAGATATCGAAGTCCTTTATGATGACCGGGATGAACGGGCGGGCGTCAAATTCAATGACGCGGATTTGATTGGGATTCCCATCCAGTTGATTGTGGGCGAGAAAAATCTGAAGCAGGGCAAGGCCGAAATCAAATTCCGCCGGACGGGTCAGTCGGAATTGGTGGATTTGGGAAATGTTAGGACATTTTTGGAAGGCAGGGTGAAAGGCGAAAATTCTTAGGGGCCTCGAGTCTGATGATTGACCGATTCCACGATCGGGATTATCAGGCCTATTCATTCATGACGCTCGGAGTTGTCAGGGTTCAGGTGTAATGATATGAGATCTGATATCGGCAGCCGCGCCTCCAATCTTGCCTTTCTTCCTTATGGGAGAACCTTGGCTTCGTAAAATTATCCATATCGACATGGACGCATTCTTTGCGGCCGTAGAGCAGCGGGATCATCCGGAATACCGTGGAAAGCCCG
>JAMWDC010000174.1 GCA_023819025.1 Candidatus Omnitrophota bacterium
ATTTAACTCATTAGCTAGCATTTTATAGCAGTTTTCAGCTTTCAAAGGACCGTTTTTATGAATGGTTCCCGTTCCTCCACCTGTTTTCTGAAGAGGGAGGACAGGTTGGGGTATCAATCCACCCCTTCTCCCTTCCCTCTCATAAATCAAGGGGGAGAGTAACCGAAGCAACGCATATTCAGTTAGAACTTGCAGCGGTTTAAATTTATCGATCCTTCCGACGGAATCCGGGAATCGCTCAAGCCCTCAGTTGTTTCTCTGCGTCAACGACATCCCGATTGATCAGCCGGCGGGCCTGTTCGGCGCGCTTCCGCAAGGTTTCCGAAACATGGGAGGCATTCAGAATTTCACGCAGGAGCTGAATGATCATTCGGATGTGGCGCACCAGTTCTCCTTCGTCCGCATGCGTCATTTGAAGGGTCTTGGCAAAGGTTGCCCCTTGTGTCCAAACATCAACCGCAGGAGCCAAATGAAAGTGGGGGGGCTTGGTGTAGGGCGAAATACGAGATCTGAATTCCTTGCGGTAGATCGAGCGCCAATAGGATTCAACTTTTTTACGGAGAAATTCGATTTTGGAACCGAATCGAGGCGTGACGGAATCTCCTTTCCGGGGTTCAAAGACCAAACCCGAGAGGATCATATTCAGACTCGTTTCGTCCAGGTTCTCGAACATACCGTCTTCGTGCATTTCAGAGATCATGAGTTCGTACCCAAAAATAGAGGCGGCAAATTCTCCTTTGGGCGTAAGTTTGCCTTTCGCAAGATAACCTAGATCCCGCAGCAGATCGAGTTTCCGTCGGATCAGATCAAGACCTTCCTCACGCTTTTTGATCGGAGACTGAAAATAATGGAAGGAACGGGAATAAATATCAAGGAGTGCCTCGCCCAAGGATCGGTAAAGATTCAGTAGCGTGGCATAAGCTGCGTTAAACTGGCTCCGGATGGGTTCCGGATTTCCATAAAGAATCCGCTCGACTTCTGAAAAGGAGATGTCATTGGGATGGATTCGTACGTAGACAAAGCCTTCCGGATCCATCCCCCGCCGTCCCGCCCGTCCCGCCATTTGATAGAAATCCCGCGTCGTCAGATTGCGGAAGCGTGTGCCGTAGAATTTTTCCAGCTCGTCGAAAATGACACTGCGGGCCGGCATATTGATTCCCAGGGCAAACGTTTCGGTGGTGAAGATCAGCTTGATAAGACGACGGGTAAAAAGCTGCTCCACGGTTTCTTTCAAAGTCGGCAGCATCCCCGCATGATGATACGCAATCCCTTGGGCAATCAAAGGGGATAGTTCCTGCGCCGATTTTTCATGTTTCAAATCGTATCGGACAAGAAGGGAACGGTACCGGTCAATGATTTGGCGGCGTTCCGATTCGTTGAGGAAATCAAACCGGGAGGCCTCGGTTGCGAGAATCTCCGTGCGGCGCCGGCCGAATGCGAAATAGATAGCAGGGAGCCTATTTTTGTCGACCAGATGGCACAGGAGATGGTCGAGACGATTCGGCTTGGCCCGTAAAGGCCGCATACCGCGTCGCATATCGCGCCGGCTCAGACGCCAATTGTCCCGGTTGAAATAGCCGGCGTGCCGGAGTTGCTTCATGGTTTCGAAAATTTTCCCCTGGCACTGAAAGAGGAAATGAAGAGGCACCGGCCGCGAGGTTTCCTTAATGACCGCGATCGGTTGTTCGTGAATCGTCCCGGCCCAATCTGCAAGTTGCGCGATGTTTGGGGCCGTGGCGCTTAATGCCAGGATTCGGATTTTCTCAGGCGTAAACAGCAGAGCCTCTTCCCAGACGGTTCCGCGCTCGGGATCGTCTAAATAATGGACTTCGTCAAAAATAACCCACCCGACTTTCTGGATGTGTTCCAGATTTTCAAATAGGGAATTCCGGTAGATTTCCGTGGTCATGATGACGATCGGCGCACCGGGGTTGATCGAAACATCTCCTGTCAAAATGCCGACCCGGTTTTCGCCATATTGGGCACAGAAATCGCGATACTTTTGGTTGCTGAGCGCCTTAATGGGGGCAGTGTAAATGACTTGCTCGCCGCGGGATAGGGCCTTCTCAATGGCGGCTTCGGCAATCAGGGTTTTCCCGGAACCCGTGGGGGCGCAAACGAGCACGGATTGTTCTTTCTCAACCCACGAAATGGCTTGTGTCTGAAAGGGATCCAACCGAATCGGCATGAAGAAATTATACCGGCAAAATCGTAATCCACGCCAATTTTTTCTTTGGATGACTTCAAGGGGTGATATGATCCAGCCGTCTTGTCATGATCAAATTTTTTTGGTATGATTCACCACCTTTTTCAAGGGGGTATGGAGATGCCGACTTATGAGTATTTATGCGATTCCTGCGGTCATCGGTTTGAGAAATTTCAGATGATGCAGGACAAGCCCATTCGTAAATGTCCTAAGTGCGGAAAATTAAAAGCGAACCGCCTGATTAGTCCGGGTGCTGGAATTCTGTTTAAGGGAAGCGGATTTTACCAGACGGACTATCGCTCAGCGGACTATAAGGATGCAGCCAAGAAGGAGACACCGCCCAAGGAAGTCCCCGCCAAAAAAGAAACCTGTGATGTCAAAGGTTGCAAGATGAAGAAATCTTGTCCGGCCAGCGGCAATTAATGCGGCGCGTCCGGTTATTTTGTTGGTACCAAACCCTCCTCGAGTGAAGGGTCCTATTTTGCCCGCTCAAAAATTGATTGAACCGCAGGTTTTTTGGGATTATCGTAGAGTCGTTTTCAAATGGAGATATTGGCCGTGGGACGGATGACGGCTATTCAAGGTGATATTACACGTCAAAAGGTGGATGCGATCGTCAATGCGGCGAATACGACACTCTTAGGGGGCGGAGGAGTTGACGGGGCCATCCATCGTGCTGCAGGGCCCGAACTCCTCGCCGAATGCCGAACGTTGGGCGGATGTTCCACGGGTGATGCCAAAATCACCCAAGGGTATCAGCTTCCTGCACGGTTTGTGATTCATACGGTCGGGCCGGTTTGGCATGGTGGGAAGCAGGGTGAGGATGAGCTTCTGGCGAATTGCTACAGAAACTCACTTCGACTTGCCGCTTCAAAAGGAATTCATAGCATTGCTTTTCCCTGCATCAGCACGGGTGTTTATCGCTTTCCGAAGGAACGTGCCGCTGGCATTGCCGTCAAAACCGTCGGCGACTGTCTCAAACATTTACAGGACCTCGAAAAGGTCATCTTTGTTTGTTTTGGCCCCGACGATTTGAGAATCTATCAAAATATTTTGGGTAAGCCGGAGGGGCAAGCCGATGAAAAAAGATAATTCGTTTTCTATCCGCGGAAGAATCCAAAGCTTCCGGCATGCCTTTTCCGGGTTCGTCGACATGCTTAAAACAGAGCACAACGCCTGGGTCCATGGGGCGACAACCATTGTTGTTCTTTTGCTGTGTTGGTGGTTGGGTTTGGATTTTGTGCGTTTTAGTTTGATTGTTTTGGCAATCGTAAGTGTTTGGGTGGCCGAAGCCTTCAATACGGTTTTGGAAATCTTGTTCGACAGTTTGTCTCCCGGTTATTCGATCCGAGCAAAAAGGGCGAAAAATATTGCCGCCGCCGCAGTTTTAATCACAGCCGCAGGCGCCGTGATCCTCGGCATCGTCCTTCTGGGGCCGCTTTTGTATCATCGATTTTTCGGGTAACTCAAGAATCTTGGCAGATCGTACATAACCCTCACGATTTTCATTCAGCCAGATGATTTTAGTGGTACGGTTATTTTGCCGCGGCACTGGTTTCATTGATGGCTGGTTTTTATTTATTGGATTTCCGGCTGAACCGGCTGGAGTACCCTACCTTTGCCCTGCAGCCGATCGGCGTCCATCGGGAGGGGGAAATCGCGTAATCACGAATCGTCCAATTTAACCCTTTTGATCTTGGGCGGATGAAAGTATTGTTCATTGATGAAGAAAGCCAGGCAAAAAGGAACTGTTATTAACATCGCCTCGATTGCTGGTAAAATAAGGCTTGTGATCAGGCGGCCGTGCGATGCATTTCGAGCGTCCAACGGTGACTTACAGGGAGATTGTGATCGGCTCGCAGCGTTTCTTAACATGAGGACAAAAAGTTTGAGAGGCAGAAAGCAGCCAAGATTTAAACGTTATGATCGAAGAAGATTATTTATTTAATTGCCCTTACTGTTTTGCCGAGATCTCGATCCGCATCGATATGAGCGGCGGGAGGCGTCAATCCTTGATCTACGAATGTGAAATCTGTTCAAGGGCGATGGAAATTCGTTTAGAACTCGACGAAGAGGGAAACGTTATCGATTTCTTTGCCGATCAGGAATCTTAGAGCAATCCAGAAACTCGGCCTGACGGCATGGAGACTCGCTCCAAGCTGTCGTGAATACATGATTAACTGATACGCTTTCAAGAGGATGTAAAGGCCGCATTTTTAGACACCGTACGGTCATTTTTAGGGCAGTGGGCCCATAAAATTGCATCAGAAATTGTTCAGGGATTCAAAAGTTGTTACCGTCTTATCCAAGAAAAACATCTCCGGAACGATCCATGGCAGATACGGATTCATTCTTTTATCATGAGGGGGTTCCGATCCGCATTCTTCTGATCGAAGATTCCCCTTTTGACCGGGAACTCGTCACAGCATTGCTGGAAAAGCAAAAAGAAATCTTCCGGGATATTGATTACGCTTCGACCCTTGAAGAAGGTTTGAGACATTTGGAGGTTCGAAAGGCCGATGTGGTTTTGCTTGATCTAACATTGCCGGATAGCCGGTCCCTGAAAGCGCTACTCTGTTTTCAATCCCGGATGCCGCAAGTACCCGTCATCGTCCTTACTAGCCTGGATCATGAGCAGTACGCGGTCGAAGCGGTCCGTCATGGCGCTCAGGATTACTTGGTCAAGGATGAGGTGAATGAAAAGCTCCTGATCCGTTCTATTCGCTATGCCATCGAACGCCATCAGTTACAGGAATCGCTCCGCAGCCTTACGATCGTGGATGAATTGACCGGACTTTACAATCGGCGCGGATTCTTGATCCACGCGGAGCAACAGGTCAAACTCGCTAACCGTACACGCAGGGGTTTTTTCCTCCTCTTTGCCGACCTGGATGATTTCAAAAAAATTAATGATAACTTTGGCCATCCGGAAGGAGACAATGCCTTGAGGGAAACGGCGAAGATCCTCAAAACGACCTTTCGGGGATCCGATATCAAAGCGCGGATGGGCGGTGATGAATTCGCGGTCATCGTCATCGAAGCTGAGGCCCGGAAT
>JAMWDC010000175.1 GCA_023819025.1 Candidatus Omnitrophota bacterium
CCGAAAACAAGGAAAGACCGTCAGTTAAGGATGTGTTAGGAGAATTATGAGCACGAACGTGCGAGAGATCGGGAGAATGAAACGACACCAGCGGATTTGTAAGAAAATTCATGGGACCGCGGACCGACCGCGTTTGTGTGTCCATCGTTCGCTGAAAAATATTTACGTTCAAGCAATCGATGACGCGAAGGGACATACCATATGTGCGTTTTCAACAATGGATAAAAAATTTATTGAAGGAGCCTCTTGGAAAGGAAAAGTGGATCAGGCTGAAAAACTCGGTCAATACGGGGGTGCGCTTCTGCTGCAAAAAGGAATCAAGCAAATTGCTTTTGACCGCGGCGGTTACAAATACCATGGCCGGATCAAGACCTTAAGCGAATCCCTTCGAAAAGCCGGGATCCAATTTTGAAATCTATGGATAAAGAAAAAAACGAGTCAGAGCATGTGGATGATTCAACACCGGAAGTGACGGCTGAAACTGTCCCCACGCCTGTGGAACTTGCCAAATCGGTCGCTGCGGTTGAACCGCTGACATCCTATGAAAAAGTGATACAGGTCAACCGTTGTGCAAAGGTGGTCAAGGGAGGACGGCGGTTTCATTTTAGTGCTTTAGTGGTTGTTGGCAACGGTGCTGGTGAAGTGGGTTATGCGCTCGGTAAGGCTAACGAAGTCGCGGATGCGATTCGGAAGGGGTTAGTAGCAGCCCACAAACGGACAATCAAAATTCGGTTAAAGGGCACTACGATCGCGCATCAGGTGTTCGGCCGCTATGGGGCGGCGAAGGTCTTTCTCAAACCTGCCGCTCCGGGAACCGGAATTATTGCAGGCGGGGCAGTTCGCGCCGTCTGCGAGTCTTGCGGAATCAAGGATATCCTCACCAAAAGTTTAGGAAGTGATAATGCCATTAATGTCTTGAAGGCGACCCTTGAAGGACTCGGTCAATTGGTCGAAACGAAGGAACGGCTTGAGATTCAGCAGGAAGTCCAGAAAAATGAGAGCTAAATTTCCATACCGGAAAAGAAAAAAGCGTTTGGGGTGCGGAATCGGCTCGGGCCACGGTAAAACCTCCACGCGAGGTCACAAAGGCCAAGGCTCAAGGTCCGGTTCGAATCTCAGACCGGGTTTTGAAGGCGGACAAAATCCTCTCTACCGCCGGCTTCCCAAACGGGGATTTAACCGTGCCGGCCTCGCTCGACGATACACGATTGTTAATTTACACCGCATTGCTGCATTGGACGAAGCCGAGGTCACCCCCGAGTTATTATTGTCGCGCGGTGTCATTCGTGATTTAGGGAACGGTTTAAAGATTCTTGGAGAGGGGAAACTGACGAAACCTGTGACCGTGAAGGCTCATCGCTTCAGTGAATCGGCCAAGGCCGCGATTATTCAAGCCGGCGGTCAGGTGGTTCAGATTTAGGATTCGATGCCCCCGATGGCGACGGAGCGAGTGATTTATAATCGGAATGGCAAAAGGCAGTTCTGAGATTGAAATCTTTTAGTCCTTTTAAATGTGGAGGGTAATCGTTACTTATGTTTCAAGCTTTCGGGAATATTTTTAAAGTTCCGGAACTAAGACGGAAGGTTCTTTTCACCCTCTTTATTATTTTTATTTACCGGATCGGTACTTATGTTCCAACTCCGGGCATTGACGGCGTCGCCCTGGCTAATTTTTTCCAGTCGATTGCCAGAACGCCAGGCGGACAGCTTTTCGGTATCATGGGGATGTTCTCCGGCGGGGCGTTGCAAAAAGCGACGATTTTCGCACTGGGGATTATGCCTTATATTTCATCCTCGATCATCTTACAGCTCCTGACCGTTGTGATCCCGTATCTTGAGAAGCTGGCCAAAGAAGGCGAAGAAGGCAGAAAAAAAATTATTCAGTACACGCGTTACGGTACGGTCCTTTTGAGTATCATTCAGACCTTTTTTATTTCCCTGTGGCTTGAAAATCCGTACGCGTTTCAAGGAACGGTGATCGTACCGAATCCGGGATGGGGCTTTCGGCTGATGACCATCCTGACCTTGACGACCGGAACGGCTTTTATCATGTGGCTGGGTGAACAGATCGACCAATACGGTATCGGGAACGGGATGTCCATTTTGATTACAGCGGGCATTATTGAATCTATTCCCTCAGCCCTGTGGCAGACGTATCTTTTGCTCTCTCCCCTGGATCCCGCGCGTCAACAGCTGGCTTGGTGGAAATTCGCATTGATGGTCGGTTTGTTTATAGGAACCGTGGTGGGGGTGATCCTGATCATCCAGGGACAACGCAAGATCCCTGTCCAGTATGCAAAACAAATCCGGGGGCACCGGATGTACGGAGGGCAAAGTACTTACCTGCCGCTGAAGGTGAATCAGGCCGGGATGATTCCAATCATCTTTGCTCAATCCGTGATCCTTTTTCCCGCTACGATCGCCGGCTTTTTCCCTCACGCGGGATTGCTCAACCAAGTTGCGCAGTCGTTGGGCCGGGGTTCTTTCCTTTATTCATTTGTTTACGCCCTGTTGATTTTGTTTTTCACGTATTTTTACACGGCGATAACCTTTAATCCGATTGAGGTTAGTGATAATTTGCAGAAATACGGGGGATTTATCCCGGGGATCCGTCCGGGGAAAAACACGGCGGAATATCTGGATTATGTCATGACCCGTATCGCGACGAGCGGTGCTGTCTTTCTTGCCGTGATCGCGCTTTTCCCGAATGTGATGCAATCACCGAGGGTTTTGAATATTCCGTTTTTGATCGCCAGTTTCTTCGGTGGCACGGGACTGCTGATTATTGTGGGGGTCGTGCTGGATACGATGAAAACTATCGAATCTCAGCTTTTGATGCGTCATTACGAAGGCTTTATCAAACGGGGCAAGCTTAAGGCGAGGCGATGATGATATGAAATTAATTTTTCTCGGTCCTCCGGGTGCCGGCAAAGGGACACATGCTGAAAATTTGAGCAAGCAGTATCAGGTTTCGCATTTGGCAACCGGGGATATCCTGCGGCGTCATATTCGGGAGAAAACCCCTTTAGGGATTCAAGCTAAAGATACCATTGAACGGGGAGAATTGGTGCCGGATACCCTTGTCAATCAAATGATGTTTGCGGAAATTCAGCAGGTGAAGGGTGGGAAGGGGTTTATTTTGGACGGATTCCCTCGAACCATCGGTCAGGCCGATGCCCTGTCGGAATTCCTGGAATCCGGGAAAATGAAAATCGACGCAGTCGTTAATTTCGTTGCCTCCGAAAGTGTCATCATCGATCGATTATCCGGTCGCCGCGTTTGTCCCCAATGCAACAGGAATTACCACATCCATAATATCCCTCCTAAGAAAGAGGGCCTGTGTGACCGTTGTGGCGTTGCGTTGATTCAGCGAAAAGATGATCAGCCGGAGACGATCCGGCATCGGCTCGAGGTTTATCATAAGGAAACGGCCGCATTAGTGGATTATTATAAAAAGAAAAAGTGGCTTCATGATGTGAATGCCGATCGTGAAGTCGGCGAGGTTTTGGCGGCGTTGAAATTGCTCTTTGAGAGATTAAAAATTTCGTTATGATTTCGCTTAAGTCCAAACGGGAGATTCAAACGATCCGCGAGGCAGGCGAAATCATAAAGCAGGTTTTGGCGAAAGTCGAAGCGTCGATTCGGCCGGGTGTAACGACCGAAGAACTTGATCGAAGCGCAGAGACCATCATTCGGGAGCAGGGCGCTGAGCCCGCCTTTAAAGGTTACCGCGGTTTCCCGAAAGCTGCGTGCATTTCGATCAACGAAGAAGTCGTCCACGGGATCCCGGGTCCGAGACAGATCAAGGACAAAGATATTGTGAGTTTTGATGTCGGTGTTAAATGGAAGGGATACTTTGCTGATGCCGCGCGCACATGGGCGGTCGGGGACGTAGATGAAGTCAGGCTGCGATTAATCCGTACAACCTATGAAGCCCTGAAAGCCTGTTTGAAGGCATATCGGCCGGGGTGCCGTATCGGTGATCTGTCGGCCGCTATTCAGGAGCATGTGGAATCACAATATTTCAATGTGATCCGCGATTATGTTGGACACGGAATCGGCCGTGAAATTCACGAAGATCCGCAGGTACCCAATTACGGCCAGCCCGGACAGGGGCCGAAGGTGGAACCCGGTCTGGTACTTGCCATTGAACCCATGGTGACGGAAGGCCATTGGAGTGTTGAAACACTCGAAAACGGGTGGACCGTGGTTACCAAAGACCGAAAGCTGGCCAGTCATTATGAAGATACGATTGCTTTTATGGAGTCCGGCTACATTAATTTAACCGGGGATTGAAGAACGTGCCTAAAGAAGACGCCATAGAGGTTGAAGGGACTGTTGTCGAGCCGCTCCCAAATGCGATGTTTCGCGTCGAGCTTGAGAACGGTCATAAGGTCTTGGCGCATATTTCTGGAAAAATGAGGATGCATTATATTCGCATCCTGCCGGGGGATCGCGTCAAAGTGGAACTTTCGCCTTATGATTTAAACCGGGGACGGATCACCTTTCGTATTAAATAGAAATTTTAACGATTCGGATAACCTATACTTGTTGCAAAGCTGCGAGTTATCAGCCGGCGAAAGAGGATGGTTGGGAAGGAACGTCCGAGAAAGGTACCATGAAGGTTCGAAGTTCGGTAAAAAGAATTTGTGAACATTGCAAAATTGTTCGCCGCCGTCGTGTGGTGTATGTGATTTGTAGCAATCCCAAGCACAAACAACGGCAAGGATGAAACGCAGGCCTCTTGGCCGGCGTCGTTTTTTCGGTCCGAGTGGATATGGGCGGGTGTGTATGAATAAGATGCTAAGGAGTGGTTATGCCACGAATATTAGGAGTTGATATTCCGAGAGACAAAAGGGTGCTGATTGCCTTAACTTATCTTTACGGTGTCGGTAAATCTCTTTCGGCAAAAATCCTCCGGGAAGTTCAAATCAACCCGAATTTAAGGGCCAAGGATCTGACCGAAAAGGATATCTCGGCGATTACCGGATATATTCAACATCAGGGGATTAAGGTTGAGGGAGATCTCAGGCGAGAGGTCCAGCAAAATATCAAACGCTTGATGGATATCCGTTGTTATCGGGGTGGACGGCATCTGAAAGGCCTTCCGGTTCGAGGGCAAAGGACGCATACGAATTCGAGGACCCGCAAAGGTCCCCGCAAGGCGATCGCCGGCAAGAAGTAATAGGAACCGATAATGGCTAAGACTGGAACGAAGGTTCGTAAGAAGGTCAAGAAGAATGTGGCCGAGGGTATCGCCC
>JAMWDC010000176.1 GCA_023819025.1 Candidatus Omnitrophota bacterium
ATTCGATATTCAGACCGTCATCAATGACCCTTCTGGCTTTATCCATTCCGATGGCCCGGAGTAATTTGGTCCCGGAGACAGCAACCATGCTATTGGTCGGGTGAATCCTGGCCGAAAATAGAGGACTCGCGAATTCAAAAAACTGCTTTTG
The DNA here is from genome assembly GCA_023819025.1 of Candidatus Omnitrophota bacterium. Taxonomy (GTDB): domain Bacteria; phylum Omnitrophota; class Omnitrophia; order Omnitrophales; family Aquincolibacteriaceae; genus JAMWDC01. The sequence goes on from JAMWDC010000176.1 coordinate 152, forward strand.
AACTTCATGCGGACCCGCTTCTTCAGACTCCGAAGGCATCGAATACCTCTCAAAACGAGCAGAAGCGGTGTTTTTACCTGTTTTCCCACTGGTCAAAATCTTCTTATTCTCATAGATGTCAAACCAGTCATACTCTTCTGGCGGAAGGTCCATGATCGCTTCGCGGAGCGCGGTCTGAACTGATTTAAGAATATTGCGGCTTGCTCTTTCTTCCTCGGCCTTTTCTTGTTCCTGGATTCGCTCCGCGAGGACCTTCTCCAGTGGTTTCATGGCGTCCAGAAACCGGGTAAATTGTTCATCGCGTATCATGCCGTCCCGAGTCCCTGGAGTAATCGTTAAAAAGGGTACATCCACAATGCCCTGCAGGAATCCAGAATTTCAAGGTCCTTCTTTAAACTCATCCAAGGAACCCAAGTTCGATAGGATACGCGTCCCATTTCTGTAAAGCCCCACCTGATTTTCGGCGTTCGGTTCATTCAGATAGAGCTCCGTGTAAATATCTCCAACGCCGGCCTCGGGCTGCGGCAGATCGTGTAAGAGACAACCCGAAAATTCCCGCGGCTCAACTTGACACTCCATGCGGGTCACGCGGTCAAGCACGTTGATTTTGACACCCGAGGAACGGATGCGATCACGCAACTCGGATGCCAAATACCTCTGAATTTTCTCCCCGTTCAAAGAACGAAGACCCGACAACAATGGCGCAATCCTGAGCACAGTACCCTGAAAGGCAAGAAGATGGGGTCTTTGCCTGATTTCATAGCCCGGTTTACCCTTGCGCATGATCATATCATAAGTCCGGCCGCCCGAACCTGATGATATCAGCGAGAGTTCCTCTCCGATTGTCCAAAAACTGAGAAGCCCTATTCCAAACTCTCCTTGAATACTCGCATCGCCCGCTTGTTTCAGCCTCCTTTTCAGCGAATCACATATGTGTGTCGCCACATATTTGAAATCGGGGACCCCTTCGTCATTGTGAGGAATTCCCATCCCGTCATCGATCACTTTGAGATAATGCTGCCCCCGTTCCTTGCCGCGGAGGATCGTGACTTTTAAAGTGCATGTCTGTCCGGAAATCGTAAAATGTGAAGCACCCCGCGGCTAGCCGCGGGGGGTTAAAGCACGGGTTTCTAAAAAAACTCTTCGCACTCATCAAACGTCATCCTAGGGCGGCCCCAATTTTTCTGGATATTACCCGGGTTCCAATCAAACCCTTCAAGATACGATGATTCGGAAGATCCGCCATTGTTGTATAGCCAGATATATACGCACAGGGGGGAGATTTTTCAAGGACAAATTTGCGGGTCTTATTGCATAACCTTCCGTTCCGGTTCGTGCTTACCGCATGAATCGACTATTCGATGGTATCGAAAATATCTTTTCAGGATTCCTGGATTCGGATCACGAGGCACCGACCACTGGGCAAATGGATTACCGCGGTCCCTTTCTGGCGGCGTAATTCCTGCCTTTTCCAGAGCGAAGCCCCGACTTCGCGCAGGCAGACATCGAAGCAATATTCTGCTTCCAGGATTATGCGGCGGGGATATATTCCTGAAGGGAGCGGATTGTGAGATCCCCTTGTCGTATGGATTCGATACCGTTCACAGCCGCCTGTGCGCCTTGGAGGGTGGTAATGCACGGGATCCCATACATCACAGCGGCACTGCGGATCGGTTTGATGTCCGATTGGCCCCGCGCTCCTGACGGTGTATTGATCACCAACCCGATCTGGCCCTTCTTAATCATATTCAGGACATCCAGATTTCCTTCCGCGATTTTACCCACGACCTGGCAGTGGATATTGTTAGAACGAAGCACTTTGGCCGTGCCGACTGTCGCGATCATCTCAAAGCCCATGTCCACGAGTTTCTTGGCAATGAAAACAACATCACGTTTATCATCATTCTTAACGCTGATGAATATTTTTCCGCTTTTTGGCAAAGTACCGCCAGCAGCAACCTGGGATTTGTAAAAGGCCATGCCGAACGACGAATCCAACCCCATGACTTCGCCTGTGGACTTCATCTCCGGACCCAAAATAATATCGACTCCAGAAAATCTCGAGAATGGAAGGACCGATTCCTTGACTGCGATGTGGTCGATTTTCTTCTCTTCGGTGAATCCAAGCTCCTCGAGCGTTTTTCCTGCAAGAACCTTGGCCGCGATTTTAACAATCGGGACACCCGTAGCCTTACTGACAAACGGAACAGTCCTTGAGGCCCTCGGGTTTACCTCAAGCACATAAACCGTATCCCCCTTAACCGCAAATTGAATATTCAGCAGGCCTTTCACCTTAAGCTCTTTGGACAGCGTATGGGTATATCCCCGTATGGTATTCAAGATACTGTCACTAAGCGTATGCGGCGGCAGGACGCACGCCGAATCCCCAGAATGGACTCCGGCTTCTTCAATATGCTCCATGATACCACCGATCACGGTTTGTGTCCCATCCGAGACGGCGTCCACGTCCACCTCAACCGCACCCTCCAGAAATTTATCGATCAGGACCGGGTGGGCTTCGCTCACACGCTTGGCCTCCCGGATAAATTCATCGAGGCTCGCCTCATCATAAACAATTTTCATAGCCCGTCCTCCGAGAACATACGAGGGCCGGACTAAAACAGGATATCCGATCTTTTTCGCGACCCGCCTCGCCGCAACCTCGGATGTCGCCGAACCATTGGCCGGTTGATTGATCTTAAGTTTTTTGATTAGGCGCGAAAATTTGCTGCGGTCCTCAGCCCGATCAATCGACCTCACCGAGGTCCCCAAAATTGGAACGCCCGCCTCATCGAGTTGTTTGGCAAGATTGAGCGGCGTCTGACCACCAAACTGCACGATCACTCCGTACGGTCGCTCTCGTTCGATGATATTCATCACATCCTCGAAGGTAAGCGGTTCAAAATAGAGTTTGTCCGAGGTATCGTAATCCGTGGACACGGTTTCCGGATTCGAATTGACCATAATGGTTTCACACCCCAACTCTTTGAGGGCAAAAGAGGCATGGCAGCAGCAATAATCAAACTCGATTCCCTGACCAATCCGATTGGGGCCGCCGCCCAAGATCACGATTTTCTTACGCGCGGAACGGCGAGTCTCGTCCTCTTCTTCGTAGGTCGAATAATAATACGGCGTGTAGGCCTCAAATTCCGCCGCACAGGTATCGACAAGTTTAAACGCGGCTTCGATCCCGAGTTTTTTTCTCCATTCCCTCACCGATAATTCGTCGGAACCGGTTAAATGGGCAATCTGCTTATCGCTGAACCCAAACTGTTTCGCCTTCCGCATCAGATCCGGATCGAAACCTGACGCTGTATGGACATCACGGATTTCATTTTCCAAATTCACAATCTCCTCGATATTTTTGAGAAACCACGGATCGATGGAAGTCAGACTGAAAATTTCGTCGATCCCCATACCTTTTTGAATTGCATATTTGATATAAAAAATCCTCGACGCATTCGGCTCCCGCAATCGCTGGAGCAATTTCTCGTGAGGGATGTCCTGATAATTCTGTTTATTGTCCAGCCCGCAATGCCCGATCTCCAGCCCGCGCAATCCCTTTTGCAGCGCCTCTTTAAACGTGCGGCCGATGGCCATGGTTTCACCGACGGATTTCATAGAAATCCCAAGGACATCCTTGGCCTCCGGAAATTTTTCGAAAGTAAACCGCGGGATCTTGACCACGCAGTAATCAATGGTCGGCTCGAAGGAAGCCGGTGTTTCCTTGGTGATGTCATTGCGGATCTCATCCAGGGTGTAGCCGACCGCCAGTTTGGCGGCGAATTTCGCGATCGGGAACCCTGTGGCCTTACTGGCAAGTGCCGAACTCCGCGAGACCCGCGGATTCATCTCGATCACGACCATACGGCCGTTTGCGGGATTCACAGCAAACTGGATATTCGATCCGCCTGTCTCCACGCCGATCTCGCGTATAATCGCAATGGCTGCATTCCGCATGCTTTGATATTCCCGGTCCGTCAGTGTCTGCGCCGGCGCCACGGTAATCGAGTCACCCGTATGAATCCCCATGGGATCAAAATTCTCAATCGAACAGACAACCACCACATTGTCCTTTGAATCCCGCATCACCTCGAGTTCATACTCCTTCCATCCCAGAACGGACTCTTCAATGAGGACTTCATGGATCATACTGCTTTTTAATCCTAAATCCGCAATCTTCAGGTACTCATCTTCCGTAACCGCAATACCGCCTCCGGTTCCGCCAAGCGTAAAACTCGGGCGAATGATCAACGGCAACCCCAATTCTTCAAGAGCGTGCCTGACGTCCTCCCCGTTGTGCGCAAGCAGGCTGCGCGGCAAATCCAAACCGATTTTCTCCATAGCCTGTTTGAAACACTGACGGTCCTCAGCCTTCTTGATCGCCTCATAATCGGCCCCGATCATTTTCACGTGGTACCGGTCCAAAATTCCGGCCTCCACGGTCTGCATGGCTGTGTTCAAGCCGGTCTGCCCTCCCAAGGTCGGCAAAAGCGCATCCGGTCTTTCCTTCCGAATGATTTTTTCCAGGATCTCCGGAGTGATGGGTTCGATATAGGTCGCATCCGCCATCTCGGGGTCGGTCATGATCGTCGCCGGGTTGGAATTGACGAGAACCACCTTGAATCCCTCCTCACGAAGGGCCTTGCACGCTTGGGTGCCGGAGTAATCAAACTCGCAGGCCTGGCTGATGACAATGGGCCCTGATCCGATGATCAAAATTTTCTTAATATCGGTTCGCTTAGGCACGTTCACCTTCCATCATGCAAACAAATTCGTCGAAGAGATATTTCGCGTCATGCGGGCCGGGTGACGATTCCGGGTGAAATTGAACCGAAAAGACAGGCCATCGTTTATGACGCAGACCTTCCAGCGTATGATCGTTGAGATTAACGTGAGTTATCTCGATTTCCTCCCGATTCAGGGATTCGATATCCACACAAAACCCGTGATTTTGCACGGTGATGCTGATTTTCCCCGTTCGCAAATCCTTCACTGGATGATTCCCGCCGTGATGTCCGAATTTTAATTTGAATGTCTTTCCACCTAGCGCCAAGCCCAGCATTTGTTGGCCCAGACAAATTCCAAAGATCGGCAATCTTCC
>JAMWDC010000177.1 GCA_023819025.1 Candidatus Omnitrophota bacterium
TGATTTTTGAGCAACACAATAAACGCTTCAACATCGGACTCCTGGGTGTGGTAATCCCGCACCGTCTTATCGATCAAATTTGCCATCCCATAGATTAATTTTCGACGGACCGGATCGCAGATGTCGATATCGATATCCAAAATATCAATGGTCCCGTCGCCAAAGGCCTCTTGAAACGATATGGCACGCGGCCCAACGGCAAATTTAAATGGATTCGGCTGATCAAAAACCCGGTATCCATCCCAAACAAGCTGTTCCTGATAGAGATCAGGTTGGTCCAGCGTTTGCCGGTAAAACCACTTTTGGGCGCCAATCAAACCTGCTAGTACTTCTGGAACGGTGAAGGTATCAATCTGATAATGGTAACGGACCATGTCAGCAACCTTGGCAAGGTAAGCCGTCCTTTGGACCGGATCGACTTCACCCGCCTTCCAATCAGGAATCATCACAAGATTGCTGAGTGTATCGAGAGCAATCTTATGATCCCGGTGCGCGTCCATCCGGAGCAAGGATGCATTCGCCGGTATCACGCCGTCAATTTGAGCCTCGCGCCAGCCAGGGACAACCTGCTGGTGATCGGCAGTAACAATGATGATTTTCGGTGCCGCGAGAGATGTTTGAATGTAGTAACCGTGTTCAAAGAGCACGGGCGCCTCAATTTTCGGAATCGTGGTCAACCTTTCGTACGGCAATCTCTCAACCCGCACTTCGGCCCGATGTACACCGCGGGGGTGTACATTGGGCACCCGGTGTTCTCGTCCATTCCGCACGTCCGAGAGAGGGGCGGTACCGCCAGAATCCAACCTACCGCTTTGGGATGGACCAACCGGCCGTTGATAACGTACCAGATAAGTCGGGGTCTCCATGACTTGATAGTGATAACTCCATCCGGTCGCAGGTTGATCAGGATGATCAACTGCAACTATGGGTTCCCTCCAGCCGGATGCTCCAACCGTTTGTGCGGCTCGGTAAACGGCATCCACGATTTCTTTTGATGTTGTCCGTAAAACAACTTCACCCTGTGGGGCAATGGCCCGGAGCAGCTTTTGCCAGACAGATTCTTCAAAGGCGAAGATCAGTGGGCGATTCTCGGCCTCCGGGCGACTCTCTGCCTCCCTGCTGATATTCGGATAATCAACGTAGATCCTATGAATGGTTCGAAGCGATTCAGGCAACACATCTAACAACTCGACAATATCCGCATGGAGGAACATCACGTTGCGTGGAAGCGATGCGAGCGATTGCAGATCCTGAGAAATAGAGGAAATACCAATTTCAATCCCAAGAAATGCGGTGTCAGGAGAATCCGTTGCCCGTTTTATGAGCGCCTTAAGATCATAACCGATATCCCAGGCTACTTTCTCGTTTCCCACGAACTCCTTCCAGGAAACCGCCTCTCTTATTTGATCCAAGTCAAAGATGCGCCTATTTTCCCGCGTCTCCGAACGGGATCGCGGTTGATCCGTAAGCTCTACAGCCGGCAAAGCGGGAGTTTTCGGACGGCCATTCGCCGATTTTATGCCCAACCATCGCTTCAGATCCCTTTCTTTTAACGAAAGCCCGCAAACGTCGCGTAGGTAATCGATCATAACTTCGGATGTTGCGTCAAAGCGATCCATAGTGCGCCCAACGAGCTTAGGCTGTGCCGTCGTATCCTTGATGATGCCCCACGGATCACCCAAGACACCCCACCGTGAAGCGAATTCCTGCATCTTGCCGATCCTTTTCTGCCACTTTTCATCATCGCGCCGGATCCGCATGAAAGCCGCAACGGTTGATATCGGATACCCAAAAAAAATACCAATGGCACTTGAGATCCGCATTTTAACGGACATGACCCGGCGGATGAATGGTGCCGTCTCCCTAGCCTGCAAAACCTGGAAAATGCCTGCCCACGCAAATCCCCGCAGGACCACCTTTGTTTTCACCGACCTTACTGCTTCCATCATTTGGTTTTGATCAAAAATCCACATTTCGTATTGTTTGTCCGGATACAGTCCGCCGGACGACCAGTAGATAGGACTGTGGACCCTCCGGCTTCGATAGAGGATCCGGACTCCAAAGGACTGGTTGAAACGTTTGAGCCATTTGCCAAACTGATTGCGCCCTTCCTGCGTCACGTAAACATCGGACATGGGTTTAATCCCGAGTAATACGGGTGAGGTCACGATAAGATTTAATACTTCTTCGGTGGGAACGAAGTAAACAGGCGAAATCCGAGACGGTGATTCCACACCAAGCGGCAAAGGCCACCTTTCAAGTGCCTGATGGATCCGATCCAGTCTGTCTAAAATTCTCGCGATTTCATGACTTTTAAATAATTGGGAAGCCGCCAGCCGCAGACGGATTTGATCGCGGTAGAACGCGTAACGTTCTCCTAAGGATCGGTTTTTTTCTCCCTGACCCGAATCCGAACGGAATTCGGATTTATCCTCCCGCACTTGCTTGTCTGCCATATCCGTTGCGGGCTTGCCTTCCACATCCCGCACCTCGGAGCGCGCGCGATCGCCTTCGCCACTTTGTACACCGCGGGGGTGTACATCAGGCCTCACTGAAACCAACCGGCGGCGGTGCCAAGCAAGCCGAGGCCGTCCGCCTTGAATCGCATCAACCTCTACGGGAATCTCAACCGCTTGACCGGCGAGGTGCATCACAGGGCCTTGAAAACGATAGACCGGCATTTTCCCGCGAGAGTCGTAAGCAAAATTGAATTGGGTATGCTGCGCACTCCTGTTAAGATCCATGGCAAGGTCCAGGATAGGTTGGCTGGAACTTTTTCCCTGGAGTTCTTCGTCAAGCGAACTGAAAACAGCATGGGCAATTTGATTTTCCTGATACAGAAGAGTCTGTAGCTTGAGAAAATCGAGTGCCGGAGTCTCTTGACGACCCTGATCGGCACCCGCTATCCGCGTATCCGTTAGCATTTCTTCGGCGGGAATCTGAATAAGATCCTGGCTATTGAAACCAAGACGGTGAATTCTGGCGACCATGGTTCTAAGATCCGCACTTTGAGGCCGAACCAGATACAGCGGATTTTTGATTTTTGAACGACCGGCGGACTGCGATTCGATCCGGCCCATCATGGACCGGAGGTAGTTATCGCGGCTTTCAGGCCCGGATATCCGCGGCGTCACCTCCACATAAGCGACGCCTTGGTCTTTTAGGCGGCTGAGGAGTCCGGGGGTATGAAATCCTCCCGTGATCATAATGACCTGGGTCTTTCCCTTTTCTTTCATCACGTGGAGTACATTCTCGACCATAGCATCATCCCGCCTGAGCGCATTCGCATAGAACTTCAGGGCCAGTCCGTAGGCCTCGTCAACGCCGCCGAGATCCTGAAGGTTCAGTTTCACTTTATGGTTCTCGAAATTTTGCAATAAATGCCCCCACCAGCGGGATGGGCGATAATGCCAGCCCTTTTGCCGTAAACTTTCGAATTCATCGCGGGCAAGCTCCAGGGAAAACAATTTCCGTAATCGCTGGTAATCCTGGAAATACGAAACAAGCTTTTTCTCCTTACTCGATTTAACAAGCCGGCCGAGAATGAGATCCGTGAGCCGGTCGATTTCAGCGAAAAGGTCCCCGGGCTCAATCTCCTCACGGAGAGTTCCAAAGGCGATCGTGCGCGATAGCACGGGGTAGCCCTCGAATCGGAATCCTAGCGGCGCGGCCTTTTCATAAAAACGCTCCAGGAATCTCCGTACCTCGGTACCGGTTCTCGGAGGGACGGGTATGGCTGGATACCTGCCCTCCAGAGAACCGGTACCGTCGGAAATCAAATTTTCGATCCCGCCCGCAAATTCTTCGTTGATCTTGTTCTGTTTCAGCCAAATCATGAGTCGATCCTTTTCTTTCGTAACCTGTTCGAGATCCAAGGATTTCTCAAGGGTCTTAAGCTTAAAAAATCGGAGGAGCGCCGGCCACTCCTTCTGGTTGAAGACATCTTCAAGATCAAGGTCGAGTTCCTTAAGGGCAGTCGTCTTAAGCACATCCAGATGCCTCAGGATCTCGGTTTGTTCATCTTGATAAAGCAACCAATCCTTAAGGAAATTTCGGAGATCTGGGTTGAAGTAATGGGAACCCAAAAGATTCAAAGCGCTTTTGACTTGGAACAGAAACCGATCCGTGAACGGCTTCCTTGAAATAACGCGCCGGAAATCTAACAGGTTCTCCCAGTAAAGATCATCCCGTTCGATCCCGTACGCTTCGACTTTGGGGATGGTCCCAGTGGGAACAGTCTTGAACTCCTTATTGCGTAACTTCATACCGCCAAGAGTGTCCCCACGAGGATCGTCCCCTATCAGATAAAGTTCGGCGCCGCCCAGTTCGCCACTTTGGGCCAGATGATCGGCAAGACGGTCATTGAATGAAGGATCCGTGAAAAATCTCATTAAATCCTGATTCAAATGTCCAGCAGCACCTTCGACTAAAACCAGGTCAAAACCGTAATTTGCCCTAAGGTATTGAATCATGCCCTTGATTTTTTTTTGGGCATCATAACTTCCGTGGGCATCCTGAATGTGGACGACCGTGGGAAAATCGATTTGTTCTAATGTTTGAGCCGGAACAAAACGCCCTTCGATTTGGCCGAGTGAATCCGGGATTTCGAGGCGATCCGAAAGCGGGCCAAGGTCGCGCACCGGCTCCTTGAGAATGAAACCGGAGCCTGCGGTAACCATAACCGGATCCGGTACAGACCACGCCGCTGTCGTGACCAAAAAAATCCAAGCCACGGCAAGCGATACGGTTCGTCTGAAAAACTTCCACGTGAAAAAAAATTCAACTAATTTTAATTTCATGGCCATTCCTCGGTACCGGTTCTCTGCGGGACAGGTATTCATCCATACCCTCCCTCTAAGGACAGGTACCGTAAATAAGCGTCTGTTTTCATTACGCTGCCCTTGAAACTATTTGACGGATCCGCGATTGGATCCACAACTCTTCGATCGAATAAGCGCCGCCCTTGAAATCAAAGAGGCCGCTCGAGCGCGCCTCGGACAAGTAACGATCCCTGACTTCACGGTCCAGCTTGACATACTCCAAAAACTCTCCGAATACAGCCGCACTCACGCCCCGAAGCGCCTTCACCGCCCGGACCCTGCGGGGATCAAACTGAAAAATAATTCCGAGACCAGATCCTATCGGTTCTGTGGGTACCCGATCCAAAATTTTTATATCCGAAATTAAAAGTCCGGCATGGTCATTCGAAACACCG
>JAMWDC010000178.1 GCA_023819025.1 Candidatus Omnitrophota bacterium
GATTTTTGTTCAAGTACCGCACGAACGACGTGAGACCGCCTTCAAAGTAAAACGTCATCTCGCGATTGTCGCGCTCGTCTTTGAAGGCAATTGTCAAACCGCGCGTGAGGAATGCCATTTCGCGGAAGCGTTGGGCCAGGGCCTCGTACTGGTAGTCGAGTGTCTTCATGATGCTCTTATCGGGCAGAAAAGTGGTTGTGGTGCCTGTGTCTTTGGCTGGGCCCAGCTCTTTGACCGGGGTAGCAGGCACGCCACGTTCGTAGCGCTGAAAGTAACGCTTGCCATCGCGCGCGGTATCCGGATGACGATTCCGATTCCGCGCCGTCTGTTGACCGAGCCGGATTACCAGGAATCGGCCTATCGATATTTGGCAACGTGGGCTTATACGATGGGAGTTGAGTACGGAACGGATTTTGTTGCGATCGGCAGTGAAGTCGAAAACAATCTCATTGATACGGCCAGAATCAACCAACTTCTTACGGACGAAAGTGCCCTGGGGAACATCCGCGAAACCTTCGGTGAACTGACGCATCAACCGTATAACATCAGCAATTACGGAAATGCCGGAAATCCGGTGAGAGTGATTGGCTTGGATGAAATTTCCGACAAGGACCTCGAATTCAAAGATCTTGTCAGCGCTTCGACGCCGGATCGAAATTATCCCGGCGTTTACATCGGGGTCGATAATGGCGGCGGTTCAGTCCGATTCGGTCTGTTAGTGGACGGCAAATATACCCGACTTCCAAAAGAACTCGAGAGAATCTCTACTATGACTGAAGGTCATGAAACCGGGGCCGAATATGTCCGTCGTCTGGCGGATCATTTCCGCACGATCGGTGATTGGGTTCAGAAGAACTTACAGAGAAAGGTTGACGGGGTAGGAATTGATATCCCCGGCGTGGCGGACCAGGCCGCAAACCGCATGGTCACGCTCGGTCAACTGACGAATAATAAAGGTTGGAACGAAGAAGATATCCGGGCCGTGGGCGGCATGATGCCGGAAATCACAAAAGCACTCGGTCTTCCTCCTGATCGCGGCGTGATCCGCAATGACATGGACGGGATCCTCGGCGGTATTCTGGCCGTGGTGGCCAGGCTCAAACCCGATTTTATCGTACGCACAAACGGCAACTTCCGTTTTGACTGGATGGGCAACGGGCACGGCCATCAGTTTGCCGTGTTTTCAAAGCCCATGCCGGCGCCCACCGAAGGCGGGCACCTCTTCGTCGATTTCGCGAAGCCCGGCGAGAAAATTTTCGACACCGAATCCCGCACACGTATTTCCAACCTTGTCGATACGGCCCGTCAGCATGGATTGCCGGCAGGGGATCTTGATGTCAAGTCCATCGGCGAAGCCGCGGCGAATCCCCAACACCCCCGTTATGAAGCCGCGATGCAAACGTTCAGGATGTTCGCGCATTATTACGCGCAGAATCTTGTCCTGGGATACCTGATGACCAAACTCACCGGCGTCGGAAACGGCGCGGACGTACTCTTTGGCGGCGGCATTGCCCGAGGGACGACCGGCCGGATCTTGCGCGATCTGACCGTTGAAGAACTCAATAACCTCGGATACGGGGATAAGATCCGCATCGAACTCATTGCCGAAGAAGAAATCCTGACCGTATTGGATGATCTCGACGACATCGGTCCCATGGGATCCGCGCATCTGATCCAAGGGATTGTCGAGGAGCAAGAAAAAGCCCGCCACACCGAAATTGGACAGGCAGGCAAGCGATCAGAAGCGAGAAGGGAATTAGAAGGCAGGGAAGCGTTTGACCAGATGACGGTACTTGGGAAGAGCTGGGTCGAGTCGTGGATTCCCGAAGAGGGGATTACGATGGAGGACGGCACCAAGGTTACGCGGATCACGAATTCCCAGGAACTTCCGGCGGCCGTGAGACCTTATTGGAATGATCATGTTGCGCTCGTGATTCTCGACAATCGAAAATTGGATTACAAGGCTTATATCGGGATTCATCATTTAGTGCCTTTTACCAATACCTTGGCGGAACCGGAACCGATCGAGGAACTTTCAGGCGCCATCGGCGGCATCCGCAATCTCGGTCTTGACAAATGGAAGACTGAGGAAGAGGCCATGATCGATGCGCTCATCCTTTCTTATCCGATGACAGTCAAAGTTGCTTGGGTCGGATTTAACGTCTTGCCCTTGGGGGGATCCAAGACTATGATCCGGTATAATCCCAATGCTTCTGATAGTGAACGAAAAGCAGTCTACGCAAGTGTCGGCAAGGTCCTCGAACAGTTTCCTCTCACGACGGTCGGACAAGATGTTAACACCTCAAAAGAGTTTTTAGAATGGATCGGAGTCTATGCGCCGAGCCGGACCGTGGGTTCGACGAAACTACCGCTTGGCGGCGAGGATGCCTCACCTCAAACAGCACTCGGAATCCAGGCCGGAATGCGGGAGGCCGTGAAGGCCGTTTTTGGCGAAGAGGCTGTTTTAGCGAATCGTCTGATTTCGATACAGGGTATAGGCAATGTCGGAAAAAGTCTGATGGATCATTTGGTCAAGGGAGATAAAGCCCGCGTGGTGGTTTGTGATACGAATGAAAAGATGCTGGACGCCATTCGCCGCGAGTACGGTGGTCGTGTCCATAACATTTCCAATGTCGCGACGTTTGATTTTGACAAGGTCAAGTCCGGACAAATTGCGATTATCAGTAATCCCGAAGATATTTATGACGTGCCCGCGGAGATATTCAGTCCGAATGCCTTGACGTGGGTGTTGAATGAGAAGACGATCCCGCGTCTAGCCAAGGCCGGTGTCAAGATCGTGGCTGGTGCAGCGAATGAGCAGTTGGCGACTCCTGAAGACGCCCGGCGGCTCGCGGATGCCGGCATTACCTATGCCGTGGACTATGTCATCAACGGCGGCGGCGTCTCCGGAATCTTCACCAAACTTTTCGGCGTGAATATGGAACAAGTTATCCGCCAAATCGGAGAATCTACGGGATTCATCATTCGCGAGGCGCGAAGACAAGGATTGCTCACGACCGAAATCGCCGAACGCGAGGCCATGCGGAGACTCTACGAATTCGACCGCGCAGTTTTGCGCAAGGCGCGGGCCATTGTCGAAGCGCGTTCAAAGCGAGCCGAAGTTCGAACCGAGCCCTCCGATGAAATTCTGTCTGCGATCGGTGCTTCTTACCCCGACCTCGCTGATCTGATAGCTCAATACCATGCTGCATCCGGAGTCGAACTTCGTGCCGATGAGGTCCTGTCTCAACTTCAGACAGGCCGATTAACTCCGGACGTCCAGGATTTTATTGAATATGTCTATCCCCGCTCGGAAACAAGAACCCCAGCGGAGGCAGCGTTGGAACGGGAATGGCCGACCGCTTCGGTGACGGATTTCCGTAAATTCCTCGAAGCGATCCAAGCATTGAGGCCTAAAATTACCGGGTGGAATCCGGAATTGACCGAGGAGCAAAGGGAAAAGGCGAGTTACCATTTCCGCGATCTTGAGGCAGGAAAAGACAGGCTTACCTTTACACATATTTATAACTCTGCGGCCAGCCGTACGACAAATATCCTTGAAATCGAGATGACGCCGGGCAAGGGAGACCAGATCGCAGAGATCACGGTTACCTTTAAGTGGCGTTATGATTATCGCGCAGGCGAGCCACGGGTCCAGATAAGAACCGTCCAGCTTTCGTTCACTCAAAACAAAATGGATTTATATTATACACCGGTATACGGCCCGAGAGAGCTTACGCTCGGAGAATCCATTAAGGTAAAGGAATGGCCGCTTGAAGCAATCCGCTTTGATCTCGTGAATATGGGCTTCCGGTTCAAATTAGCGGATATCCCGTCCCGCCTCTATTATCCCTATTACCGGGACCAACGATTCTTACTCGACCGGCATCGTGTCATTCCGCCCCAGTTTCCGCTTCGCGGCCAAGGGAGTACCGAAATAGAAAAGCGGTCGGAAACAAGAATGAATGAGCTGAACGAAATGGCGGAACGTCTCAAGGCGTCGTACCTGCCTCTCAGAGAAAGATTAAGCAATATCCAGTTTGCGTTAACCCGTGCCGCCATGCACACACCTTTCCCGGCAATCAGTGATGCGATGAGGCAGGAGGCGATGGAGGCCGCAGTTGAAGAAGCAAGAACCATACAAAAATTGGTTGGCGATTTTTCGAAAAATCCTCTTCTTGGGGACTTTGTTGACAGGGTCATTCAATTTCGCCGTTCCGAGGTCCGCACGCAAGCTGCGAAACAGACCCGGGCGAATTTCTTTGCGAACTTCCAGCGCCAAGTTGCTTCTTTGCCACGGCTGGCTCGGTCGGAAGCGCGGGTCGAAGTGCCGGGGGAATTTCGGCAAATCGTTCAATCGACTCCAAATCCGGTTGAAGCAATCAAAGCCCTTGCGCAGTCTTCTGAAACCCAACGCCTCGAAATTGCCGCCAAACAGATTGCACCTCAGCCTCATCGCGGGGATGTCTATTTTCTGGCCAAGCCCCTCGATCAGGCGGAGCCGCAAAAATCACGGGTTGTTGTCTATTCGAATCTTCAGGAAGGTGAGAAGGGAGTTAAAGTTTTGATTCTCACTTCGTTATTCCCCGAGGGCGGTCAGGAATCCGGCAAAGATTATGCAATGACCGCTTCTGATTTCCTTGAACGGATCAAGCAGGGTGGGGTCATCAAAATTACGCCGAAAATCACAACCCCTCAAATTCCAATGACAGCCGTTGAAGCTCTTCCTACGCAGGCTTTACAACGGCCTGCGGAATTGGCCAATATCCTTAGAAAATTGCCGTCAACCGTTGTCGATCAAGAGGAAAAAACCGTTGCTAATGTTGTTAAACAGGAAGGGATTGCGGAATTCTCACGGGGAGCTTCCAAAACCTTTGCGGTTACCTATGAACTGGCAATAGCCGGAAAGGTGCGGGCCATTGCCGAGGCTCACGGTCTTTGGAAGAAATTTCTTGTAAAGGATTTTACGATCGGCAGCCAGAATTATACGCCTCTGGCTGTTACTCAAAATTTTGAACGGGGGACCGTGGTGACGGTAACTTATCAGGCGCGTCCCACCCGCGCGGAGCTCAGGGGAACAATGCAAAGAGTAGCGAGCATAGCGCAGAGAGCCGACGCCGCTATCGCCGTTTCGGGTATTTCTCGTGCCCAGCTCCGGCGGCAGAAGAGATTGGATTGGCGTACGGCCCAAGAGATTCTAAGAT